>CAKRPM010000225.1 GCA_934378025.1 uncultured Eubacteriales bacterium
GATATAAGCTGGAGGAGGAAAAATGATCAAACAGCTGAAAGGTCGTTTTATTCGCATTGCAATGATCTCGGTCGTATCCGTAATGGTTTTGCTGTGCCTGATCATCAATGTCGCCAACTTTATTTCCGTTGACAGAGAGCTGAGCGAAATGCTGCAAACCATTCAAAACAATCAAGGCACGCTCCCCCTGGCGCCGCCCGATGATAACAAACCGGGGGCAAAGCCGGAGGGTCAGTTCACCCGAGAAACGCCCTATGCCACCCGTTATTTTGTATTGCGGTTTGACGACGCGGGCGTACTGTCAAAGGCGGATTTGAACAACATTGCCGCCGTCACGGAGGACAATGTCGACGAGTATCTTGCCATCGCCGTAAAAAAAGGCACGGGGTACGGTTATACGCACGGCTATAAGTACTGTGTGGTGCGCACCGGTGAAAATCGAAAGATGGCGATTTTTTTGGACGGCTATCAAAAAATCCGCGCCTGTACCATGATTGCCGTTTTATCGCTGATCAGCATGTGCGTTTGCATTATTTTGGTGTACATTGCCGTTTTGCTGTTTTCGGGGCGGGCCATTGATCCCATTGTGCGCTCCACCGAACGGCAAAAGCAATTTATTACCGACGCCGGCCATGAGCTGAAAACCCCTATAACCGTCATTACCACTTCCCTGAAGGTGCTGGAAATGGAAACCGGCCAAAGCAAATGGATCGATAAAATCGCCGCTCAGACCGAAAAGCTGAAAAGACTGGTCAATTCTTTGGTAAAGCTCTCCAAAATGGACGAAAACGAAAGTCCCCTGACCTTTGCCGACTTTCCGATCAGCGACGCCGTGCAGGAAACGGCAAATTCCTTTACGGATTTTGCGCAAGCGGCGGGACGAATCCTTAACGTTTCGGTGACGCCGAATTTGACCTACCACGGCGATGAATACGCCGTTCGGCAGTTGGTATCCATTCTTTTGGATAACGCCGTTAAATACGCGCCCGAAAATACCGCTATCACCTTTTCGCTGAAAAAAGAAAAAAAGGGCGTACTTATCACAACGGAAAACGAGTGCCAAGACCCGCCTGCCGCCGAGGAACTTGAAAAACTGTTTGATCGCTTTTATCGTCTTGACAAAGCAAGAACGGACGGCGGTTTCGGCATCGGCCTGTCTATCGCGCGAAGCATCGCCGAGGGACATCACGGTAACATTCGGGCCTATTTTTCCGCAGAAAATCCGAAAACCATTGTTTTTTCCGCCTATTTAAAATAATTGTTATTAAAAAAAGCTCGACCGTACGGTCGAGCTTTTTGTCTCATTTTTTGTTAAATATTGATTTGTTTAATGACTGATTTGAGCGTTTCGGCGCTCTTTTGCAGCTTCTGAATTTCTTGCGGCGTCAATTTAACCGGCACCTTGCACTGTACGCCGTCGGGACCGACCTGCGCCAGCACGCTCAGACATACGTCGTCAATGCCGTATTCGCCGTGCATCATGGACGAAACCGTCACAATCGACGGAAAGGCGGAAACCAATAAATCGCACAACTCGCAAACAGCAATGGAAACCGCATAAAAAGTGGCGCCCTTATTGGCAATGACTTCCCCGCCGGATTTATGAATATACTCCTCAATCGCCTGCCGATCCAACGGTTCTGCTTCTTGCCCCACCTGCTTTGCGATTTTTTCATAATCGTCCAGAGAGGCGCTGGCAACCAGTGCATTGGACCAGGGAACAAACGAGCTGTCTCCATGCTCGCCGAATACATAGGCGTGCATATTTTTTTGCGCCACTTGAAAATGCTGCGCCAAAATGTACCGCAGACGGGATGTATCCAGCATCGTTCCGCTGCCCAAAATCTGATTTTCCGGCAAGCCGGAAATTTTCGTAAATACATAGGTAATAATATCTACCGGGTTGCTGACGATAATATATCTTGCCTTCGGTGCAACGGCAACAATCTGCGGCGTAATCGATTTAATGATATCCACATTGGTCTGCGTCAGCTCCAAGCGGGTTTGCCCGGGCTTGCGTGCAACACCCGAAGTGATAATAACAATATCGGAGTCCCGCGCATCCTCAAAATCACCGGCAATGATGGAAATGGGATTGCGAAAGCTCGCCCCCTGAATGATATCCATAACCTCGCCCTTGGCCTTTTGCTTGTTAATATCAATCAAAACAATTTCCGAGGCGATATTCTCGGTTGACAGTGTGTATGCAATTGTTGAACCGACGCTTCCCGCACCGATAATGGTAATTTTGTGACTCATCGAATAATACCCTTTCTGTTTGATATGCTGACAATTTGTTCTTATGAATCATACCACATTGTCAACACTTTTTCAAGTATTATCTTTGAGAATTTTTGAGTTTTTTGGATTATTTTTTGTTCTTCTGTGGATATTTGTTATTTTATCGCCGTACCGGGATGGAAAAGATATCGGAGATCCGACTGTTATAACTCATCGTAATCCGCGGCAAACAATCGAAATTCAAATGTTCCATATCCAGTGCCAAGGAATTTGTGGTCATCTGCATATTGATGCCCGCTTTTTTAGCAAGCTGAATGGTTTGCGGCGTATACAATCCGTAGGGATACGCAAAGAGCTTATATTGCCGCTTGCCCAAATGCTCCTCCAGGGTCGCAAAAGACTTCCGATAATATTCCTTTAAAGTTTTTTCATCCAATTTATTATGCTTAACATGTTTCCAGGAATGTGATCCGATGGTAATAAAGCCGCTCTTTTCCATTTCTCTGGCC
>CAKRPM010000226.1 GCA_934378025.1 uncultured Eubacteriales bacterium
CAATTGTGGCCGACAGCCCCATGCCGATGGCGTTTTTCAGCGAAGTCGAGGTGGCCAGCGTCGGACACATGCCGAGCAACTGCACCAAATTCGGATTATTTTCAATAATGCCGTTTTTCAGCGCGCTTTTCAGCTTATTTTCTTTCATGCTGCCGCCTCCTCTGTCAAAATTCGGTACGCCGTCAGCGCGGCGTTAATGCCGTTGGTAAAGCCGCCGGAAGAATACGTAGCGCCGGAAATAAGCGTAATACCGGCTTCCCCCGGCGTAACCGTGTCGCTCCTCCCCTTAAACTGAGCGGCAAACTCGGGATCGGTTTCAACTTGCGTACCGATGCCCGGGGTATCGGATATGGAAATGATACTGCTGTCCAAAATTTCACCTTGCGCGTTCAGCCCCACCATCATGTCAATGACATCGGAATATCCTTTGGGCTGCACCTGAATACAGTACCCGATCACTTCCCCGCTGTCATTTTTGGCGCACTGAACGCCCGAAAGCGTCACATCGCTTTCCCACTTTGCACGAACGGTCTGCGTCATATCCTCAAAGCTCGCCGCACCGGGCATCACCGCCGTCATGGCCTGCTCCAATTTTTCCCGATTGATTTGTTCGATTTTCGGCGCGGTGAAGAAATTGACAAGCGCCAAAATCCCCGCCGTAAACAAAGCGATCAATCCCAATGTGACCGTCAGTTTGACAAGATCACTCTTGGGCTTTTTTTGCATGTTTTCGTCCACGGGGCTCACCTCCAAACTTATGAGGAATGGTGCGCTGGTCAATATACCAGGCAAAGAAATTCATAATCAAAATGGCAAAAGAGACGCCTTCCGGATATCCGCCGAAATAACGGATAATGACCGTCAACACACCACAGCCGCAGCCGTAAATCAAACGTCCCTTGTGGGTGGTCGGCGAGGTGGCATAATCGGTGGCCATAAAAAACGCGCCCAACATCAATCCGCCGCTGAGCAGATGATACATCATAAAATCAAATCGGGGAATCGTGGTATATTTCGGAAATGCATAGGTCAGCACCGCCACCGTTCCCAAAAAAGAAACCGGAATGTGCCAGGTGATTACCTTGCGGCAAAGCAGAAAAATGCCGCCCAGCAACAGCAAAATCGAGCAGGTTTCCCCGATGCAGCCGCCGGTAGCGCCCGCAAACAGCTTGCCCAGCGAAAAGTCGGTAAAAATCGAGGTGATTTTATCACCGTCTTTTAAGTAGGCAAGCGGCGTAGCCGTCGAAACAACATCAACGTTTGAAAACAACGGCAAAGAGGACGCATTGGTGCCGACCGCCGTGGTCGGCGCCACCCAGTTTGACATCGATTTAGAAAAAGAAATAAACAGAAAAATTCTGGCGGAAACCGCGGGATTGGCGATATTCTTCCCAAGACCCCCATATAACATTTTAACAACAATAATGGCAAATGCCGCGCCGATTACCGGCAAATAAATCGGCACCGTAACCGGCAAATTGAAGCCCAGCAGCAAGCCCGTCACAACCGCCGAACAGTCCCCGATGGTTGTGGGGCGTTTGAGCATTTTGGTATACAGCCATTCAAAGCCCACGCAGGAAATGACGCTGACGGCCACAATAATCAGCGCCCGCCACGAAAAATAGACGACGCTCATAATCAGCACCGGCATTAACGCCAAAATAACGTCCTGCATAAAAAAAGGCGTTGTCCGCTGACTTTTTATATGCGGAGAGGATGAAACGATTAACTTTTCCATACTTTCCCTCCTTTATTCTTTCGCAGCCTGTTGCTGCTCACGAACCTTTTGTTTGGCAACACGAATCCGCTGCAACAGCGGCAGCTTTGCCGGGCAGGTGTACGAGCAGCACCCACATTCCATACAATCCAGCACGCTGAGCTTTTCACATGCGTCATATTCACCGCGCATGGCGTGCAAATTCAAATAAACGGGCGTCAGGCGCATGGGACAGACCGTAATGCACCGCCCGCAGCGAATACAGGCGTTGCGATGTTGATCCTCCACAACCTGCTCCGCCGTAAAGCCGAGCAGTCCCGACGTACCCTTGACCACGGGCACATCCAAATCATACAAGGCATTTCCCATCATCGGGCCGCCCATAATCAACTTTTTCAGATCGTTTTCGCGCAATCCGAAAAAGGAAAGCACACTGCGCACCGAAGTTCCCAAGCGGACATTGGCGTTCCCCGGAGCCGAAATTGCATTGCCGGCCACGGTGACGATACGCCGCATCAAAGGATATCCCTTGGCCACCGCACGATAAATCGCAACGGCGGTATCGACATTAAAAACGCAGCATTTTACATCGGCCGGCAGCTTTCCGGACGGCACTTCCCGTCCCGTAACAGCCTTAATCAATTGTTTTTCGCTTCCCTGCGGATACTTGGTATTCAGCACCACGATTTTAATACCGGTTTTCCGAAAAGCACGGTACAGCCGGGAAATGGCGTCCGGCTTATTGGCTTCAATACCGATATAGACGCGGCGCACACCCATGGCATGACGAATGATTTTTACCCCCTCGGAAAACTCCGCGGTATTCTCCAGCAAAACGCGGTGATCGCTGGACAAATACGGCTCACATTCCGCCGCATTGATGATTACGGTATCCACTTTTCCGAGAGCGGATTTCATTTTCACATGCGTCGGAAAAGCCGCGCCGCCCATGCCGACAATGCCCGCTTCGCGGACATATCCAATAATTTCCGCGGCATCCATGGTTGTATAG
>CAKRPM010000227.1 GCA_934378025.1 uncultured Eubacteriales bacterium
GGATATGATGGAAAGAGCCGCGCAAAAGGGCGTGAAGCTCTTGCTGCCGGTAGACTGCAAGATTGTAAAGGATTTCCCGAACCCCATTGACGCACCGATCGACGCGAAGGTGTGCGACGCGGATAAAATTCCGTCCGATATGGAGAGCTTGGACATCGGACCCAAGACGGCGGAACTGTACGCCGAAGAGGTCAAGAGTGCCAAGACCGTGGTTTGGAACGGACCGATGGGCGTATTTGAAAATCCGACGCTGGCGCAGGGCACCATGGCCGTGGCCAAGAGCTTGGCGGAAACCGACGCGGTGACCGTAATCGGCGGCGGCGATTCCGCAGCGGCGGTCAACACGCTGGGATTCGGCGACAAGATGACCCATATCTCCACCGGCGGCGGCGCTTCGCTGGAATTTTTGGAGGGGAAAGAACTGCCGGGTATTGCGGCGCTCAACGATAAATAAATAAAGGTAACTGCAAAGCATGTAAAGAGATTTTTCTTTACATGCTTTGTCGAGAAAGGAAAGACAGATTATGAGAAAATATGTAATTGCAGGCAACTGGAAGATGAACAACACCCCGGCGCAAACCACCGCGCTGATCAACGAGATGAAGCCGCTGGTGGCGGACGCAACGTGCGACGTTGTCATTTGCGCCCCTTATGTGGATTTGGCTGCGGCTGTGGAAGCGGCCAAAGGCTCCAATATTAAAATCGGAGCGGAAAATATTCACTGGGCGGAAAAAGGCGCTTTCACCGGTGAGGTCAGCGGTGAAATGCTCAAGGCGATGGGCGTGGAATACGTCATCATCGGCCACAGTGAGAGAAGACAGTATTTCGGCGAAACCGATTTGACGGTAAACGCCCGTTTGAAAGCCGCGCTGGCCAATGGCTTGAAACCCATTGTTTGCGTGGGCGAAACGCTGGAGCAGCGCGAGCTGAACATTACCGTGGAAACCGTGGCCAAGCAGACCAAAATCGCTTTGAAAGATATTGATAAAGAAGCGGCCAAAGGCATCATCATCGCCTACGAGCCGGTTTGGGCAATCGGCACGGGCAAAACCGCGACCGATGATCAGGCCAATGAGGTCAACGGTGCTATCCGCAATGTGCTGGCGGAGATTTACGATGCGGCAACGGCGGATGAAATGGTCATTCAGTACGGCGGTTCGATGAACGCCGGCAACGCCGAGGGCTTGCTGGCCAAGGAGCATATCGACGGCGGCCTGATCGGCGGCGCGTCTTTGAAAGCGCAGGATTTCTCCGTCATCGTAAAGGCTGCTTCCAAATAAGAGGTGTCGTATGAAACAACCGCTTTTACTTTGTATTTTAGATGGGTTCGGGCATAATCCCGACCGTTACGGCAATGCCATTGCCGCGGCCAAAACGCCCAATCTCGATCAATTGTATCAAACCTGTCCGCACACCTACATCGGCGCTTCGGGGCTGGATGTGGGACTGCCGGACGGTCAGATGGGCAACAGCGAGGTCGGTCATACCAATATCGGTGCGGGCCGCATTGTATATCAGGAACTGACCCGCATTACCAAAAGCATTGAGGACGGCGACTTTTATCAAAACGAGGCACTGGTCGGTGCCGTGCAAAACGCGCTGGACAACGGGACGGCGTTGCATTTGATCGGTTTGATGAGCAACGGCGGCGTTCATTCGCACAACGAGCATGCTTGGGCAATCGTTCGTCTGGCCAAAAAGATGGGGCTGGAAAAGGTGTATTTGCACTGCCTGATGGACGGACGGGACGTGCCGCCCACCAGCGGCGCCGACTTTTTGACCCGGGCGCAGCAAAAGCTGGCGGAAATCGGCGTGGGAAAAATCGCCACCGTCATCGGCAGATATTACGCCATGGATCGCGACAACCGTTGGGAGCGCGTTGAGAAGGCGTATGCCGCCATGGTATACGGTGAGGGCGTGCAGACGGACGATCCCGTGGCCGCCGTTCAAAAATCGTATACCGAGATTGATGAAGAGGGCAAGCATATCACCGACGAGTTTATTCGCCCCACGGTTTGCGCCGGCGGTGCGCCGATCGGGAAAAAGGACAGCGTGGTATTCTTCAATTTCCGCCCGGACAGAGCGAGAGAAATCACCCGTACGTTCGTCGATCCCGATTTTACCGGCTTTACCCGCCGCAACGGATTTTTTGAAACGTATTATGTGTGCATGACGCAGTACGACGCGTCCATGCCCAACGTTAAGGTCGCTTTTGCTCCGCAAACGTTGGAAAACACCTTGGGCGAATATCTTTCCAAAAACGGCAAAACGCAGCTGCGCATCGCCGAAACGGAAAAATATGCACACGTCACGTTCTTCTTTAACGGCGGCGTGGAAAAGGTATATCCCGGCGAGGATCGCGAGCTGATTGCCTCCCCCAAGGTTGCAACCTACGATTTGCAGCCGGAAATGAGCGCCTATGAGGTCACCGATAAGGTGGTTTCTCATGTGGAAAGCGGCAAGTACGATGTGGTGATTTTGAACTTTGCCAACTGTGACATGGTCGGCCATACCGGCGTGTTCGAGGCGGCGGTGAAAGCGGTGGAAGCCGTGGACAGCTGCGTCGGCCGTGTGGTGGAGGCTGTGCGCAAGATGAACGGCAAAATGCTGATCACGGCGGATCACGGCAACGCCGACAAAATGTATGAGGCGGACGGATCCCCCTTTACCGCGCATACCACCAATGTGGTAC
>CAKRPM010000228.1 GCA_934378025.1 uncultured Eubacteriales bacterium
GCATGCGTATATTACGAGGGCAATGTCCCGCGCGGAATCGCACGCTTTAAGTTTTATCGCCACACTATGTTGGGCGTTTACTATGGCCGCATGATGGCTCAAAATGTGCGCAGCAAATATAAGGATATTCATTTTGACTGGGTTCTTTATGTTCCGATGCGGCCGTTTGACCGCTGGCGGCGCGGATACAATTGTGCTCAGGTGCTGGCGGAGGAAATTTCAAAGAACTGCGGGATACCGCTGCTTTTGAACGGGCTTTACAAACGCCGCCGTACCAAGCCGCAAAAGCGGATGAAGTACCGTGAGCGGGCGGGCAACGTGGCGGACGCGTTTTCCACCAAATGTGCAGATCGGTTGGCCGGCAAAACCGTTTTACTGGTGGATGATGTGGCGACCAGCGGCGCAACCCTGAACGAATGTGCCAAAATTTTGAAGCTTGCGGGTGCGGCGAAAGTATACTGCGCTACCATGGCGGCGGTGCCGCCGAGAAAAAATGCTTGAATAACCCACCTGATTAGGTTATAATAGATAAGATGGAAAGCATAAGGAGGAAAAAAGTATGTTGGGACAGGATATCGGAATCGATTTGGGAACGGCGACGATTATTGTATATACCCGCGGCAAAGGCATTGTGTTAAAGGAGCCTGCCGTGGTTGCAATTGATAAAAATACAAAAAAAGTGTTGGCAGTCGGAGAGGAAGCCCGCAAAATGGTCGGCAGAACCCCCGGCAACGTGGTGGCCATTCGGCCGCTGCGCGACGGCGTTATTTCGGACTACGAAACCACGGAAAAAATGATCAAATATTTTTTGTTCAAGGTTTCAAAAAATTCGTTGTTTAAACCCCGTGTAATCATTTGCGTTCCCTCCGGTGTTACCGAAGTGGAAGAAATGGCCGTGCTGGAAGCGGCCAAGCATGCGGGGGCGAAGTTTGTCAGCTTAATCGAAGAGCCCAAGGCGGCTGCAATCGGCGCCGGAATCAATATTGACGAACCGAACGGACATATTGTGGTGGATATCGGCGGCGGAACGGCGGACATCGCGGTGCTGTCATTGGGCGACGTGGTTTTGTCTACCTCTATTAAAATGGCAGGGGACAAGTTTGACGACGCTATCATTAAATTTATCAAAAAGAAATACAATATTCTGATCGGCGAGCGAACGGCCGAAGACATTAAAATTCAAATCGGCTGCGTCTATCCGAAAGAAAAGAATGAAACAATGATTATTAAGGGGCGCTGCCTTTCGACCGGTTTGCCGAAATCCATTGAGATTTGTTCGGAAGAGGTACGGGAACCGTTGACGGTTTGCGCCGAGGCGATTATTGCGACATTGCACGGCGTACTGGAAAACACACCGCCGGAGCTGGTGGGTGACATTTATCAAAACGGAATTTGCCTGACCGGCGGCGGATCGCTTTTGTATGGCTTGGATACGCTGATCAGCAAACATACCAATATTGAAGCCTATATTGCCAATGACGCGGTTTTGTGCGTTGCCAACGGCACGGGCAAGTCACTGGCGGGACTGGATAAACTGGAGATGCAAGAACGGCGCCGTCGTTCCTATCGTCAGCCGCCCAGAGCGTTTTAAAAGAATATGCGCCCTCAAAAGTGTTACTTTTGAGGGCGCATTTATCATTTTGTATTGTTTTTTAAAAGTCGCATGCGTTCATATTTTTCTTTGGTGGCAATACCGCCGCGAATATGCCGCTCTTTCAGGTTTTGCTCCAGAATTTTGACGACTTCTTCATAAAGAACCATATCAATGTTTTGAAGATGCTGGCGGATGTCTTTATGTACGGTTGATTTTGAGATGTGAAATGCTTTTGCCGTTTGACGAACGGTTGCGTTATGGCTGGTGATATATTCTGCAAAATCGAGGGTTCTTTGCTCAATATGACTGTACTGCATAGCATTACTCCTTCAGGGCCACTAGCTCTTTTTGTTAAAATATATGTGCTACAGTACCGTTTTATGCCAATTTGGCAGTATGCCGCCTATGAAAAAAAGTCCGCCATGCGGCGGACTTTTCAAAACTCGGCGGTGCGGGTGTCAAAACGCGGTGCTTTGCCGTTTGAAAAAACGACGATTGGAACGCATTTTCAGCAATCCCGTTGCGCTTTGTTCTTGGCTTGATCTAAGTAATTTTGCAAAATAATTTGTGCGGACAGCGTATCAATGTTTTGCTTGCGCTTTTTGCCGCGTGTGTTGGTTTCGTTAAGATAATACGAGGCGGCGACGGTTGTCAGGCGTTCGTCGGAAAATTCAATCGGAACGGACGGAAAACGGCATTGCAGCGCCGCGGCGAACTTTCTGGTTTTTTCGGCGCGAAAGCCCTCGCTTCCGTCCATATTTTTCGGCAGCCCCAATACAATCTTTTCCACCGGGTACGTTCCGGCTTTTTCGGCCGTCAGTCGGGCGGCGGTGTCAATATCTTTGGCAACAACCGTACCGATGGTAAAAGCCATTTTTTCTTCCGGATCGGAAATGGCAAGGCCGGTACGGGTGTCGCCGTAATCAATGCCTAAAATTCTCATACAAATTACCGCATCCTTTCTTGCGAATGGGAAAATGCGCTGTGCCGCACGGTACGAAATATTACAGCTAATTCGTTTCCTCGCCCAAAATGCGGGCGGCCAGCTGACTGTTAACGAGTGCGCGCTGCTGTAGTG
>CAKRPM010000229.1 GCA_934378025.1 uncultured Eubacteriales bacterium
GTCTTGGCCGGTCATGGCGTCCACCACCAACAAAATTTCGGTAGGGTTGACGGCCTTTTTGATATCCGACAGCTCGTTCATAAGCGTTTCATCAATATGAAGTCGGCCGGCGGTGTCGATAATAACAAAATCATTGCCGTGCTTTTTGGCGTGCTCAACGCCGGCTTTGGCGATTTTTACCGCGTTTTTTTCGCCGTCCACGGCATATACGGGTACATCGGCCGAGGCTCCCACGACCTTCAACTGCTCAATGGCTGCGGGACGGTAGATATCGCAGGCCACCAAAAGGGGCCGTTTACCTTGCTTTTTAAAGTGAGCCGCCAGCTTGCCGCAGTGCGTGGTTTTACCGGTACCCTGCAACCCGACCATCATAATAATTGTCGGGGGAGCGGAGGCGATTTTAATTTTGGATACTTCCGAGCCCATTAAGGCGGTAAGTTCCTCGTTGACGATTTTAATGACTTGCTGCGCCGGCGTCAAACTTTCCAACACCGCGCTGCCGATACACCGTTCGGTAACGTTGCCGGTGAATTGTTTGGCGACCTTAAAGTTAACGTCCGCTTCCAATAGGGCAATGCGAATTTCCCGCATGGTTGCCTTAACGTCCGCTTCACTCAGCTTGCCTTTGCCGCGCAACTTTTTAAAGGCGGCGGTCAGCTTTTCACTTAAACTTTCAAATGCCACTATTCGTTTCCTCTGGTATAATAACTTTTGGTAATTTCGGTAATGTCATTGCAAAAATCCTGAATTTCTTTTGATTTGTAATGACTTAAATTGATATCTTTGATGTTCTCGGCCAGATTGGTAAGCTGCTCCATCGTGTCGTCAAGATCGGCATACCGCTCGAAAAAGCCGAGCTTGTCTTCCATGTGCAGTAATATATTCTCACCGCGTTTAATATTATCACGAACGCCCTGACGGGTAATTTCGGCGTGCTCCGCAATTTCGGCCAACGACAAATCTTCATTATAATATAATTCAAGCGATTCCTTTTGTTTATCGGTCAAAATTGCACCGTAGAAATCCAATAATAATGAAATTTTCAGATTTTTCATGGCCATGGTTTTTCCCCCTCACAACGTCTGTAAAGTCCAACGCTTTACAATTATACAATAAAAGCGCCGATTTGTCAATAACCAATTTTTATTTTTTGAAAAAGCGAAATTATGTGTTGACAAGTCAGGGGAAAGTCGATATAATGTAATCTGCAATTATTGTGTGAAGGATGAATTATGAAGATTAATTTGCATGAGGCGTTGATCACGCCGAATTTTTTCAAACGCATCTGTGTCACGCTTGATTTGTCCGACAGTGAGTTGCTGCTGCAACAGGGCATCACTGCCGAAAAGGCCGACGCCGCCATTGAAATTAAAAACACGGCGGATGTAGTAAGTGTTCGTTTTTTCGGCGATATTCCGTACCGCACGGTGTGCGACCGTTGCTTGGCGGAAATAAAAACGTCTTTGCATTTTGATTATGTAAGAGATGTGCAAAAAACCGATGTCACCGAAGATTTTGAGGGCATTGTGCTGTCGGCGGACGAACAGCTTGATATTGAGCAAGAGCTCAAAAACGAAGTTTTGATTTCCTTTCCCGCAAAGCATTTGTGCAAAGAGGATTGTAGGGGTCTTTGTCCCGTATGTGGATGCAATCTGAATGAGCAAAAGTGCAGTTGTGTGCAAAAGGAATTAGATCCTCGGTTAGAGGTTCTTAGAAATTTATCTTTGTAAATGTTTGTTTTAATATAAGGAGGTAATGGACGATGGCAGTCCCGAAGAGAAAAGTATCAAAAGCAAGAAGAGATAAGAGAAGAAGCAATGTATGGAAACTGGATATGCCGGGGATGACCGAATGCCCGCAATGTCATGAAATGAAACTCTCTCACAGAGTTTGCCCGAATTGCGGTTATTATGCCGGTAAAGAGGTTTTGAAGGACGGCAAGATTGTAAAAGAGGCCGCTCCGGTCAAAGAAGAAAAGAAAGAGGCCGAGGCGCCCAAAAAAGCACCGGCCAAAAAAGCTCCGGCCAAGAAAGCCGCCGCGAAGAAAACGACCGCTTCTAAAGCTGAGAAAGCAGTGGAAGAGCCGGCTGCCGAAACAGCTGAAACGTCCGCAGAATAATGTATCTTCAGTAGAGATGGCTCCGGCCATCTCTATTTTTTTAATTGTAGAAAAGGGGGTGCCGAATGTCCGCTGAAATTATATCTGTCGATCAAAATTCCGTTGCCGATCAGCTGGGATTGCGCAGCGGGGATATTTTGCACTCCATCAACGATCATGAGATCAAAGATGTTATCGACTATATGTATTATTCCGCTTCCGATCAAATCGACCTGGTGGTCGAGCGGGCGGGGGAAATGATCGATTATGCCTTTGAAAAAGATGAAGAGGAACCGCTGGGGCTGAATTTCAAAACGTATCTGATCGAACGGGAAATGCATTGTAAAAATAAATGTGTTTTTTGTTTTATCGATCAGTTGCCCAAAGGGATGCGTGATACCCTTTATTTTAAAGATGATGACGCCAGACTGTCCTTTTTAATGGGCAACTATATAACGCTCACCAATTTAAGCTCGGAGGATCTTGAGCGAATTATAAAAATGCGCATGTCGCCGATCAATATTTCGGTGCATGCAACCGATCCCGAGACGCGCGTTTGCATGATG
>CAKRPM010000230.1 GCA_934378025.1 uncultured Eubacteriales bacterium
GGATCCCGCCGATCCGCCGCGGCTGGAGGACGGTTCGGTGGATTACGGGGAGGACTTTTTCGGCAAATGCGCGCATTTGACCGTCAGCGGTCAGCTGGACGGTGAAACCTTTGCCCAGGCGTTTAAAAACATCTATACGTTCGGCCCCACCTTCCGTGCGGAAAACTCCAATACCACGCGCCATGCCGCGGAATTTTGGATGATCGAGCCGGAGATGGCGTTTGCCGATCTGGAAGATAATATGGCAGTGGCGGAGGATATGATCAAATATATTATTCGCTATGTTTTGGAAAATGCACCGGAGGAAATGGACTTTTTCGGCCGTTTTGTGGACAAGGAGCTGCTGCCCCGTCTGCAGCACGTGCTGGACAGTGAGTTTGGGCGTGTCAGCTATACCGAGGCGGTGGAGCTGCTGAAAGAGCACAATGACGAGTTTGATTTCAAGGTGTACTGGGGATGCGATTTGCAAACCGAGCATGAACGTTATTTGACGGAAAAAATCTTTAAACGTCCGGTATTCGTGACCGATTATCCCAAAGAAATCAAGGCGTTTTATATGAAACAAAATCCCGACGGAAAGACCGTGGCGGCCATGGATTGCCTGGTGCCCGGCATCGGCGAGATCATCGGCGGTTCGCAGAGAGAGGACGATTACGACAAGCTGCTCACCCGCATCCGCGAGTTGGGATTGGACGAAAAGGAATACGGTTTTTACCTGGATTTGCGCAAGTACGGCTCCACCCGTCACAGCGGCTTCGGGCTGGGCTTTGAACGCTGCGTGATGTACCTGACGGGGATGAGCAATATTCGCGATGTATTACCGTTCCCGCGCACGGTGAAAAACTGCGAGCTGTAACGGCAGCCTGCTAAAAAAAGAAAGCCGCTCGTTTTATACGGGCGACCCAAATAAAAACCCGACGTGACATTTCGGTCACGTCGGGTTTTTGCATTTGCAAATTTACTTTTGGGAAAAACGCAAGCGGTGCCCCTTCCTTATCGATAGGTTGCGCGGGTGATGATGGCGCGGTGATCGCTGGCCAGTCCCGTGTTGGGGGAATCGGACAGCGCGGCAAAGCGCGTGGTATCCACACGATATTCGTCGATTTTCGTAGCGGTGGGATTGACGTAACAAAAATCAATCGTGTGATACTGGCGGCTTTTATAGGTGCTGCCGATGTCATCCCATGCCTCGGCCACCAAGAAGGAGGGACGAAAGACCCCGGTTTGTAAAACCTCGTGCGCCGCGGAAGCGGGCAGCGAGTTATAGTCGCCGGTGGCAAACAGCGCCGTGTGCTCGTCACAGCTTTTGTACCAAAAATCGGCAAGAATGGCCGCTTCGGTCGCCCGTACCGCCGCGGTGGCGGGCGCGCTTGCCACACCGCAGACGCGCTGCGTGATGGACAGGTGCGTGTTGGTCATGACAATATTTCGGTGAAAGCGATTGTCCGTGAGCTTGACCCATTGAAAATAGCGCACTTTGCGGTCAATCGGGTAGGGCATGCAGCCGCTCTCTTGCAGGGTAAAACGCTCTTTTTTGTAAAAAATGATCAGTCCGTGGGCAATGGTGACGCTTTTCATCTCATAGCCCGACTGTTCCTTGATGCCGGCTGCCGCCCAGCCGCGCTCGTCCATCGCGGCAATTAAGGTATGATACCATTCAAATTCGGCGGCCGCATGAGAATGAAGCTCGCAGGCCTCCTGCACACCCAGCAAATCGGGATCGTATTTTTCAATCGTTTTTAATACATAGCCCAGTCGGCTTTCCGGCGGGTCGAATCCGCCGTTTTCGGTATCCCAGGATAAAACATTAAAACTCATACAGGAAATATCACTCATAGAAATGCCCTTCTTTCTCTGCACCGCACGACAGCAGAGCGCCCCGCTTTCGGGGCGCTCATAAAGCGGCGTAAAACAGCGTATACTATTTTAAAGTTTCATAAATTTCTTTACAGCTTTTGTGCCTCTTCCAGATCGGTTTTGTAGGTGGCGCGGGTCAGCAGCGGCCGATGATCGCTGGGATAGCCCGCCAAAGCATACTCGGTACGATCGGCGGGGAAGATGTCTTTAATGACGCGGTACTCGTCAATTTGCTGCGCCGAGGGATTGACATAGCAGTAATCCAATGTGTAAAATTGACGGCTGGTGTGCATGCTGCCGCAATCGTCCCAGGCCAGTGCCAACAGATTGGACGGCTTGAATTGTTTGCTGCGCAGCAGCGTCTGCGCGCCGGAAGCCGGGGTTGAATTGTAGTCGCCGGTGGCAAACAGCGCCGTATCGGGCGGGCAGTTTTTGTTCCAGAAATTGAGCAGTCGCATTGCCTCGACCGTGCGATAGGCATTGCCGGCGGGATTGCTGATCGCGTCCACCACTTTTTGATCGATGGAAAAGTGTGTGTTGGTGAAAAGAACGGGCTTTTTGTATTTTTCGTCAATCAGTTTCACCCATTGATAGTAGCGGTTAATATCCATCTCATAACCGTGGCAGCCGCTGTCCGTCAGCGTAAAACGGTCTTTTTTGTAAAAAATAATCAAGCCGCAGCCGATATTCATTTTCTCCAGCCGAAAGCCTTCCTGATCGCGCAGCAGACTGGCCGCCCAGCCGCGCTCTTC
>CAKRPM010000231.1 GCA_934378025.1 uncultured Eubacteriales bacterium
TTGCAGATACCGGAACGAATTCGGTGCTTCCGCCCCAGTCAACCGGAATGAGTTCATATTCGGTCATTTCCTGCTTGGCGTTGGCGCACATATTGAGAATTTCCGTGGCACGGCGGTACATTTGCCGTCCCGCGTCCGTTAGTTTCAGGCCCCGTCCTTCGCGGCGAAAAAGCGAGCAGCCAAGCTCCCGCTCCAGCGCATGAAGCTGCATGGTCAGCGGCGGCTGCGTCATGTGCAGCTTTTCGGCCGCCGCGGTTATGGTTTTTTCTTCCACAATGGTTACAAAATATTGAAGTGTACGAAGATCCATTTTGATCACCCATATATTTTTTGTATAATTATATCATAAATGATATAATTGTCAAATGATTTAATGGATGATATAATTAGCAAAGAAATCGGAAAACTAATTTTATAGAAAAATCACGGAGGCATATATGCGGCATTTGGCAGCTTATTTTAAAAAATATAAAATGGAAACGTTTATCGCTCCGCTTTTTAAAATGATGGAGGCCTGCTTTGATTTGGCGGTGCCGCTGATCGTGGCAAAGATAATCGATGTGGGAATTGCGGGGCAGGATCGGCAATATATTTTTACACACTTTTTGTTGCTGATCGGCATGGCGGTGTTGGGACTGCTGTGCAGTTTTGCGGCGCAGTATTTTGCCGCGCGCGCTGCCGTCGGGACGGCAACGGGGCTGCGCCATGAGCTTATGGAGAAACTGCAGTCTTTGGAAGTTCGGCAGCTGGATCAAATCGGGTCGGCCACACTAATCACCCGCATGACCAGCGATGTAAATCAAGTGCAAAACGGAATCAATATGTTTTTGCGGTTGTTTTTGCGCAGTCCGTTTATTGTGTTCGGCGCGATGATTTTGGCATTTACTATCAATACCCGTATTGCCCTGATTTTTGTCGGGGTGATTATCGTGTTGTTTTTGATCGTGTTCGGCATTATGGCGATCAGCGCGCCGATGTACCGAGACGTGCAGCACAAGCTGGACGGCGTAACGGGGCAGACCCGCGAAAGCTTGGGCGGTGTTCGGGTCATTCGTGCCTTCGGCAGAGAGGCCTCGGAGCAGCAGAAGTTTCGCGCGGTCAATGATCGCTTGCTGGCGGCGCTGTTGCGGGTGGGGCGCGTATCCGCGCTGTTGAATCCGCTGACGTATACGGTGATCAATGCGGCCATTGTACTGATTTTGTGGTGGGGCGCCGACATGGTAAACGGCGGTGTTTTGCTGGCGGGAAACGTCATTGCTTTAATCAATTATATCAGTCAAATCCTGGTCGAGCTGGTCAAGCTTGCAAATCTTGTGGTTTTGCTCGGCAAATCCGTGGCGAGTATGGGGCGGATCGGGCAGGTGTTGGATACGGAAAGCACACTGTGCTACTCGAACGGAAAAGGCCTTGAGCAGGAGGAAATCATACGCTTTGAAGATGTTTCCCTTCGGTATGCCGAAACCGGAGACGAGGCGCTGAGTCACTTATCCTTTTCGATTATGCGCGGACAAAGCGTGGGCATCATCGGCGGTACCGGCAGCGGTAAATCTTCATTGGTGCATCTGATTGCGCGTTTATATGACGCGACGGGCGGGTGTGTGTATTTGGACGGCGTTCCGATACAGTCATTGTCCAGACAAAGCATTTTGTCAAAGGTGGCCATTGTGGATCAAAAACCGCGGCTGTTTACAGGCACCATTCGCTCGAATTTGTTATGGGGAGATTCCGATGCGGACGATACGGCGCTGTGGCAGGCATTGGAGGCCGCACAGGCTGCGGATTTCGTCCATGCCAAGCCGAAGGGGCTGGACGAACCGGTGGAGCAGGGCGGCGCCAACTTTTCCGGCGGGCAGAAGCAACGCCTGACCATTGCGCGCGCTTTGCTTCGACGGGCGGATATTTTGATTTTGGACGACAGTGCCAGTGCCCTTGATTTTGCAACGGACGCGGCATTGCGGCGCGCGATCGCCGCACTGCCGGAAAGCAAAACGCGGCTGATTGTCAGTCAGCGCGCCGGTTCGGTCATGCATGCAGATCAAATCTTGGTGCTGGATGACGGCCGCCTGGTCGGTGCGGGAACCCATGAAACGCTGATGAAATCGTGCGACGTGTACCGAGAAATTTACGAAAGTCAATTTGACGAGGAGGTCGGAGCATGAAAAACAAAACCATCAGGCAGGTATTGTCTCTGATCAAGCCGTATCGTAGATGGGTGGTATTCAGTCTGGTTGCTGCACTCATCAGTGCGGCGGCGCAGTTGGCCATACCGATTTTTTGCGGCAGTGCCATTGACGCAATGATCGGGATCGGACGCGTTCAGTTTGATATTGTGATTCAAACGTTGGGGTTGATCGGCGGTGTGGCGTTGATCGGTGCGGCGGCGCAATTGCTGTTGGCGCGCTGCAATAATAAAATCACTTTTTCGGTTTGCCGCGATTTGCGGGCGGCGCTGGGTGATAAAATTCATCATTTACCGCTCTCTTATTTGGACAGTCATCCGGCGGGTGATACGGTCAGCCGCATGGTGGCGGATGTGGATGCCTTTGCGGACGGCCTTTTAATGGGATTTACGC
>CAKRPM010000232.1 GCA_934378025.1 uncultured Eubacteriales bacterium
GTCGTACCGCGGCCAGCCGGGATCGCCGGTGGCGGCGAACGAGACCCACGCCGCCCGCATCCGCTCCGCCAGCGCCGCCGTACCGTCCGGCGGCGGCGACCCGATGCAAAGCGTCAATATGCTTTGCCCCTATGTGTGCGAAAGCTATCGCTATACGGCGCAGGACGCCGCCGCCAAACGCAACCGCTTTTGCATGAGTCTGACGCCGCAGCTGTCCGGCCCTATGCCGTTTGATCAAAACGGCACCACCGCCGATTTGACCGACGGAGAAAAAACGCAGCGCACGCAAACCATGACCGACGCGGCATACCTGGAGGTACGCCTGAAAAAAACCGATGAGGCGGGCAATGAGCTTTCCGTTTGGCAGGCGCGGCCGTGGCAGTACAAGGACAACATCAACACCGCCGACGCCGCTTTTTGGGTGCAGGGGGCGGACACCCTCGCTCTGTCGCAGGACGGCGCGGATAATATCCGCATCACCTACCGCCGAAAGCAGTCGGAGTTTGAAAGCGATTTCGCGAAAATTTTGGACTGCGGCGTGCATACAATGTTCGGCGTGGGCGGCGCCAAGGATCGCATCTTTTTGAGCGGCAACCCCGCCGAAAAGGGACGGATACGGTACAGTGAAATGGATCAGCCCTTTTACTTCGGGGCGCTGCAATATCTGGATATCGGCAACGGACGGACGATATGTTTGATGAGCGGCCGGCCGCAAAAAATGGCGGTCATGAGCGAAGAGGGGACGTTTCAGGTCACCGGGACGGCACAGTCGGCCGAAAAGGGCGGCTATGTGCTGGACGCGTGTTTTACCGTTTCTGCCTGTCTGCCGTCGCCCGCGCCGATCGGAACGGGGCAGACGGTCATTGCGGGGGACGAGGTGGTGTATCTCAGCCGCCGCGGCATCTGCGCCCTGGCGCCCAGCGGTATTATGGATGAACGCAATGTGCAAATTCGCAGCCGCCGTGCGGAGGCGTTGCTGCAATCGGAGGATCTTGCCGATGCCTACCTGACGGTTTGGAACGATTGGCTGATTTTGGGTTGCGGGGATCACCTCTATCTGTTTGATACCAACCGAAAGGTGTCGGTGCGCAATGACGTGTATACCGATTTTGCATACGAGGCATACCGTTGGACCGACCTGTCCGCCACCGGGCTGTGTGCGGCGGAGGGCGGCCTGACTTTTTTCGTCGGCAACGAACGCTATGTGTTTCGGGAGGATCGGTACAGCGACGAAATCCGTCAAAACGGGCAAACTATCAAGCGCCCCATCCATGTTCTTTGGCAAAGTCATCCGTTGGACGGCAAAGGGCATGAACAATGCAGCCGCTTTTTCTCGATCACGCCGGTGACGGGCGCGCCCTGTGCGCTGAAAATCGGCGTACGCGACGAGCGGGGCGGCTGGGAAACGGTGCATGATTACAATGCCGCCTTTCTGCGCTTTGCCTATGCGGAAATCCGCTACGGACTTTGGAACTACAATACCGTCGCCCGTGACGCGGTGCGATTGCCGCTGCCGCTTCGGCACCGCCGTTGCCTTTCGCTGCGGCTGGAAAACAATTTGTCCGATCAGCCCTTTTCGCTGACGGGCATGATTATGGAGTATAAGTGAGGACATTATGGCTACGTTGATTGAAAGCTATCGGCAAAGCTACGCCAAAAGAAAGCAAGCGTATCAAAAAAGTGCCGATGCAAAAATTGCCGTCTATCAGGCGCAAAAAGAAGAAAAAAAGAGGAAAAGCGATCAGTCGCTGCGTAGTGCTTATCTGGAGGCCGCCCGCGACGGCGCCACCCGCGCTCAGCGCGCCCGTGCCGCGGGCCGCAGCGGCGGCGCCGTGGAAAATGAGGGCATTGCCGCCGCGCAGAATTTGCAGCAGCAAACCGAGCAGACCCGCCGTCAAAACGCGGCGGAGACGGCGCAGCTGGACGCGAAAATCAAACAGGTGCGCGCCGATGAGGAGCGCAGTGAGGCGGCGCTGGCGTTGGCGCTGGAAAAAGCCGAGCAAAACGCCGCAAAAGCTGCTGCCAAGTCATCCGGCAAATCCAAAAAATCATCGAGCGGACTGACCAATTCGCAGATTATTTCGCTGATGAGCAAAGGCATTTACCAAGAGAGCTTTGCCAAACAGCTGGGCGTTTCCGATCGCCAGGTGCGGGACTATGTGGCCTATAAACAGCTGCGCAGTTCCAAGGATAAGGCCGCCGAAGAAAAGCGGCGCGCCAATTCCCGTTGGTATGCCAACGGCGGGTACGCCCGCAAAATGGAAATCCTGAATAAGGGAAAATAAGCAAGTTTTTTCTTTTATCCTTTCTTTTTTGGGCAGGAGTCGTAATTGTTTTTTACGACTCCTCAGACTGTCGAAAAAGTCGGTCAACCGCAAGCAAAGAAAACATGAGTCTATTTTTAAGCGGGAAAATTAAAGTGTATTTTTTGCTTTATAGTTCTTGTTAAAAACAAGAAGCAGCATTAGAAAGCGCCCGAAATCATCGAGATTTCGGGCGCTTTTGCTTACTTTCACCGAACATG
>CAKRPM010000233.1 GCA_934378025.1 uncultured Eubacteriales bacterium
GGACAGCTTGATTTCCTCTGTTTTATTCTTCTCTATGTAGTCCTGCATACGCTGGACAGCCAAAATCTGTTCCGTCAACCTTCTCAACTCCTTACCGGAACATTATACCGTGTCGGGAGAATTATCTCTCGACTTTTCTTGCCTTTTTATTGCGAACGCATAGAACATAACAAGTCCAACGCTCAGCAGCACACCGCCGATAATATCGGTCAGCCAACGCACACCGGAGAGCAGCCGCCCGACGACCATAAAGGCATTTTTGCGCCTTTTTACTTTCTGCCGAGATACCGAAACACGCGCTTTTTATATGCTGTGTATTCGTTTCCGAATACCGCGGTCAGATATTTTTCCTCCTGCAAAATCTGCAAGTGCAGCATGACAATTGCAAATAGGGAAAAGGCAACCGTCAGCGGATTGAAATACATAAGAAGCACTCCGATATACATAAAATCAAAGCCCAAAAATGCGGGATTGCGGCTGAATTGATAAATACCGTCGGTGACAAGCTCGGTTTTATCCTTATCGGGGATGCCCGCGCGCCAGCTGTCTCTCATGCAGACGACCGAGGCAAGAAAAATCAAATCTCCGAGTATTCCTATACAAAAGCCGGTGAAACGCGCACCGGATGGCATGCAGTTCCAACCAATCGCAATGGACAAAAGCTGTGCAATCGGGGCGCCGAGCGTGGCAATGCTCATCAGCAGTTCAACCGTATGGATGGATTTTTCTTTTCTTCTGCCAATCTGGCGAGTTCGGATGCCCTGCCGACGCTGAATCAGCATTTTGGCAAAATATACTCCGTAAAACAACGCCAAAATGACCAGTGCCAACACAAAGTACGGTAAATTCTTTTCGATTTGCAGTTTCATAATCGTATCCTACCCCATTAATATTTGTTTTTTCTGTTTGATTTATTGATTTTGGCGATTTTCTTAAATTTTGCCCGCTTGGCTTCGAGAAATTTGCCGCTGTCCGCTGTATAGTCGTTTTCGGCCTTCAGTTTCAGATAGGCCTCCCAACGGCCGCTGTCCAGCGTGCCGTCCGCCAGTGCTTTTCGAATGGCACAACCCGGTTCCGCAGCGTGGGTGCAATCGGCATATTTACACGCGTGGGACAATTCTTCAATGTCCGCAAACGTCGTATCAATACCGTCACCACTGTCCCACATGCCCAGCTCGCGCATGCCGGGCGTGTCAATGACAAAAGCGCCGTTCGGAAGCGCAATCAGTTCCCGGTGGGTCGTCGTATGCCGTCCTTTATCGTCATTGCCGACCTCGCGCGTAGCAATCCGATCCGTACCGATCAGCTTATTGATGAGCGTGGATTTGCCGACTCCGGAGGAGCCGAGGAAAGCAATCGTTTGGCCGGGGAGAATATACGGCAGCACCGTCCGATAGTTGTCGTTTGACGATGAAACCGCCAATATATCCACGCCCGGCGCGGCATTTTGTGCCGCAAGAATTTTGCTTTCAACATCCTTGCACAGATCTGCCTTGGTGAGGATCACCATGGGTGCCGCGCCACTGTCATAGGTGACGGAAAGAAACCGTTCCAACCGTCGGACATTAAAATTGTTATTGAGCGACATACAAATAAACACGGTGTCGATATTGGCGGCGACGACCTGTTCCTGCTTTCCCGTGCCCGCCGCTTTTCGGATAAAGCAGCTTTTTCGCGGATACAATCCCGTGATCACGGCATTGCTGTCATCCTCCGGCCACTCCGCAATAACATAATCGCCGACCGCAGGATAGTCGGAGACGGTATTTGTTTCATAGCGGTATTTGCCGGACACGGATGCCGATTTTACATCCGTTCCGTTGCTGAGCTTATAGAGCCTTTTTTCCTGCAAGATGACTCTTGCCCGTAGTTCGTTCATATCTTTCTCTCCGTATCTGCAAAGGATTTGCTGTAAATCGGCAGAACCCATTTCCAAAACACAAGTCCGTTTGCGATCAAGAGTGCTCCGAATCCGACCCTTGCCGCCCATTCAGGCACAAGAAGTGCGATCCCGTTCATATCTCCGCCGCCGAACAAGCCGTAAAGGATACTCAGGTACAGCGGGTCAAGCAGCAAAAGCGCGATGGTGATATAGTACATTACGGCGCGAAACAGCTTGCTTTCCGCAGTGCAGATCTTCTTTGCAAGTGCAGTTAGCAAATACGCTATACAGAAAGTTGCCAGTGCGCCGATCAGGCAAAAGGCACCGAGCTGTATGTCTGTCATGCGTTCGCTCAAAACGTCAATCTGTACACCAAGCCCCATAAATTTGATTTGCCGGAACACCCCCGTAGATAGGGCATACAGCAGATGTGCCCCCTCGTGAACGAGATAATAGGCGATCACGGCCGCCAGAATACCGATGTATTGCCGTGTTCTCTTTGACATTGTTTTTCTCCTTTTCTCAATACTCCGAAAACAGAACAAAAATGCGCAGCTTACCGTCATTGTATTCTGACGCGATATTCCCGTCCATCTTTTCGGTGAGCAGCTTGGCAATGGATAAGCCGAGTCC
>CAKRPM010000234.1 GCA_934378025.1 uncultured Eubacteriales bacterium
GTGGGCGCTTTTTGATGAACTTCATCGTTTAAGCGGTCAACCGATTCCTGCGTCACTGATCGGGTTGAAGGACAAGCCGGTTCGCTTTTCAGAGACATTCGGCAGAGAGCATCTGTCGGATGCGATTGATACATTTTTAAAGTTATAGAGGTGTTGAATTGGCACTTTGGACAATCGGGGATCTTCATTTGTCCCGCGCGCAGGACAAGCCGATGGATATATTCGGCGAAAAGTGGCGGGGACATGAAGAAAAAATTGAAAAAAGCTGGATGGAAAAGGTTTCACCGTCGGACACCGTGGTGTTAGCGGGCGATTTGTCCTGGGCGATTGATTTTCAAGAGGTTTTGCCGGATTTGCAATTTTTGCATAACTTGCCGGGTCGAAAGATTTTATTGAAAGGCAATCACGATTATTGGTGGCAAACGCTTCGGAAAATGCAGCTGTTTCTAAAAGAGCAGGCGATGGAGGATTTTTTCTTTCTGCAAAATAATCATTTTATGTATGAGAATGTTGCTCTTTGCGGCACGCGCGGTTGGATGTTTGAGGGGGAATCGGCCGAAAAAATGCTGTCGCGTGAGGAAATTCGGTTGGAAATGTCCCTAAAGAGTGCGCCGGACGAAACGGAAAAGATCGTTTTCATGCATTTTCCGCCGCTTTTGACCGCGGATCATCAAAGTCGATTTGTTGAAATCATGAAAAAATATCAGGTAAAAAAGTGCTTTTACGGCCATTTACATGGCTATTCTATACAAAATGCAGTGGTCGGAGAGCATTTTGGTATAAATTTTTCACTTGTTTCGGCAGATTCACTTGACTTTTCCATACAAAATATATTAAGATAATATAGTTAATGCAATGTGAAAAACATGAGGAGGATTTCACCATGAAAGTGAAAGGACTTAAAAAATTGGAGAAGAGCGAAGTTGCGCTCACTGTTGAGGTAAAGGGCGAGGAATTTACCGCTGCGGTGGACGAAGCTTTCAGAAAAAACGCTAAAAAGATTAAGGTTCCCGGTTTCCGTCCGGGAAAAGCCACCCGTAAGCAGATTGAAGCGCTTTACGGCGAGGGCGTCTTTTTCGATGATGCGGTTCAAAAGCTCTATCCGCAGGCACTGGAAGATGCCATTAAAGCTAAGAAATTGGATGTTGTTGAGCTCAAAGACGTTAATGTTGAGAGCATCGATAAAGAAGGATTTGTGTTTGTCGCGACGCTCGTAGTGAAACCCGAGGTTGAGGTAAAAGAATATAAGGGTATAAAGGCTACCAAAGATGTCTATACTGTAACAGAAGCAGAGGTAAAGGATTATCTGGCCGGGCAGCAAAAGAAAGCCGAGCGTGTGGTACCCGTTGATCGTGCCGTTAAAACCGGCGACATTGCCGTAATCGATTACGAGGGATTTTTAAACGGCGTTGCTTTTGAGGGCGGAAAAGGCGAAAACTATGAGCTGGAAATCGGCTCCGGCACGTTTATCCCCGGTTTTGAGGATCAATTGATCGGTGCCAAAAAAGGCGATCAACCTGAGTTGAAAGTGACCTTCCCGAAAGAGTATCATGCGGAAGATTTGAAAGGCAAGGATGTTATTTTCAAGGTAAAGGTCAACGAAGTTCGTGAAAAACAATTGCCGACCATCGATGACGAATTTGTTAAGGATGTCAGCGAATTTGATACGCTTGCCGAGTATAAAAAGGACATTAAAAAGAAGCTGAAAGAGCAAAAAGACAAACAAGCACAGTCCGAACTTGAAATGGCGGTTTTGGAAGAATTGGTGAAGAATACCGTCGTTGAAGTTCCGGAGGCCATGATTGAAAAACAAATTGACAACATGGCGCGCGATTTTGACAGCAGACTTCAAATGCAGGGTATGAAGTTGGATCTGTATTTGAAATATACCGGCATGAGCAAGGAAGCTTTCCGCGAAGGCTTTAAGGAAGAGGCTGAAAAACAAGTAAAAACCCGTCTGGCACTTGAAAAAGTTGTTGAGATGGAGAAGATTAAAGCAACCGCCAAAGATGTTAACGCCGAATATAAGAAAATTGCTGATGCTTATCAGATGAAGGTTGAGCAAATCAAACCGTACATCTCCGAAGCAGACATCAAAATGGACGTTGCTGTCGGCAAGGCCATGGAGCTGATTATGGAAAATGCTCAAATTACTGAAAAAGCAGTAAAGCCGGAGACAAAGACGGCGGCCAAGAAGCCTGCCGCAAAGAAAACGGCTTCCAAAACGACGGCGGCCAAAAAACCTGCTGCAAAGAAACCGGCTGCGAAAAAAACTACGGCCAAAAAGCCCGCCGCAAAGAAAGAAGCAGCCGATAAATAAAGATTTATTTTGAGGTGAATTGTAATGAGTTTAGTACCAATGGTTGTTGAACAGACCAATCGGGGTGAGCGGTCGTATGATATTTTTTCCAGACTGCTGAATGACCGAATTATTATGCTTTCCGAGCAGGTGACGGATGCTACCGCAAGCTTGGTGGTGGCACAGCTGCTTTATTT
>CAKRPM010000235.1 GCA_934378025.1 uncultured Eubacteriales bacterium
GCCTCAATCAGCGCGGCGCCGATCGGGGCGGGGGTGTCAAAATCCGGTTCGCCCAACGTCAGGCGAACGCAGCCCTCTTTTTCTGCGGCCAGGCGCGAAAACGTCCGTATGGCGCTGGGGTGCAGATTGCAGAGAGCGGGATTGATCATCTCATTCATAACTAACTCCGTTTTACAGGGTGCGCAGCGCCTGCTCCAGTGCGGTTTTCTGCGAGGTTTTTTCGTCTTTCATCTTGATCACTTTGGCCGGGCAGCCCGCTACCACTGCGCCGGCAGGAACATCACGGGTTACAATGGCGCCGGCCGCCACGACGGCGTCCCGTCCGATGCGAACGCCTTCGATGACAACGGCGTTGGCCCCGATGAGCACGCCATCCTCCACAATGACAGGGGTGGCGCTGGCCGGTTCAATCACACCGGCCAGTACGGCGCCCGCCCCGATGTGACAGTTTTTCCCGACGGTGGCGCGCCCGCCCAGCACGGCGCCCATATCAATCATGCTGTTCTCGCCGATGATCGCACCGATATTGATAATCGCCCCCATCATGATGACGGCGTTTTTCCCGATTTCCACATGATCGCGGATGATCGCGCCCGGTTCAATCCGTGCGGGAAGATCCTTTTTGTCCAGCATGGGCACGGCGCTGTTGCGGCAGTCGTTTTCAATCACTAAGCGATCGATTTTATCACGGTTTTGCTCCAACACGGGGCGAAGCTGCTGCCAGTCGCCGAACACAATTTTATCTCCCACGCCGAATACCTCGGCATTCGGGTATTCAATCGGGGCATTTTCTTTAATGTAAAGTTTTACCGGCGTTTTCTTTTCCGCCTCGGCGATAAAACGAATAATTTCCTGCGCGTCCATAAAATTCTCCTTTGTACCGATTTTATTTATACGCTATTATTGTAGCACATTTTTTTCGGCAAGCAAACACATTTTTTCGACAGAGCGGCGAAAAAAGAAAAAATTTCGTTTTTTTTCAAAAAGGACTTGATTAAATTGAAAAAATGTGTATAATTGAATGGTAACACAATCGGGGTGTAGCTCAGATGGTATGAGTGCTTGGTTCGGGACCAAGAGGCCGCGAGTTCAAATCTCGCCACTCCGACCAAAAATCGGCAAGTATCTTTTGATACTTGCCGATTTTTTTCACTCGCCTTGGGTTTTCAAAAGGTTTTGTGCGTATACTCAAAATTTACCGCCACGGAAGTGCGAGAAAGGGTTTACGAAGCGGCGGGAATGTGGTAAAATATTAGTAGGGCAAATATTTTGTTTTGATGGAAAGAATGCTGTAAAGGAGATACGTATGTCTCAAGTAACCAAACGGGCGTTGGAGCAATCGCTGAAAAATCTTCTTTTAAAAAAACCGCTCACGAAAATTACGGTGGCGGATATTGCGGAGGATTGCGGCATTAACCGCATGACCTTCTATTATCATTTTAAGGATATTTATGATTTGGTGGAGTGGTCCTGCCTGGAGGACGCAAGGCGCGCGTTGGACGAGAAGAAAACCTACGAAACGTGGCAGCAGGGACTGCTGCAGATTTTCCAAGCCGTGCAGGAGAATAAGCCGTTTATTTTGAATGTGTACCGCTGCGTACACAGGGAACAGGTGGAAAAATACCTGATGCCGCTGGTGGAGGATTTGCTTTTGGGCGTTATCGAAGAGGAGTCCTGCAAAATGACCGTGCGCGACGAGGATAAACGCTTTATTGCACAGATTTACGGGTATATGCTGGTCGGAATAATGCTGGATTGGATCAAAGACGATATGAGAGAGGACCCGAAACCGATTGTCGATAAGCTCACCAAATTGCTTAAAGGCTCTATGGCGGAAGCGCTTTCCCGCTTTAAGCTCTGATTTTATCATTTTGGATCATTTGATAAAAATTTTTACACTTTTCGGCTCCGTGATAAGACTTTTATCACGGAGCTTTTTCTGTTTATTGTAAACTCTGCAATAACGGGTATAATGAAATCATAAAAAGAAAAACACAGGGAGGTATTCAGATGTATTACTCTGCAGGAACTTATGAATTGTTTGCGCACCCGGAGAAGCCGAAGGGTGTGGATAAAAAATCCGCCTATATTATCGGCACGGGACTGGCCGGGCTGACGGCCGCTTTTTATCTGGTTCGTGACGGACAGATGAAGGGCGAGCATATCCATTTGCTGGAAAAGCTGGAGCTTGCGGGCGGCAGCTGCGACGGCAGAAAGGACGTCACCAAGGGCTTGTGTATGAGAGGCGGCCGCGAAATGGACAACCATTTTGAGGTGATGTGGGACACCTTCCGCGATGTACCGTCCATCGAAACGCCCGGCATCTCCGTTTTGGATGAATACTACTGGCTGAACAAGCACGACCCGAACTATTCTCTCTGCCGTGCAACGGTAAACTGTGGGGAGGATGCCCATACCGATAAAAAATTCGCGCTGGATAAG
>CAKRPM010000236.1 GCA_934378025.1 uncultured Eubacteriales bacterium
ACGCTGTCGACCACAATGCAGGCCGGCAGTTCGCCGCCGGTCAAGACGTAATCGCCCACGGAGATTTCTTCCTCCACAATTTCTTCCAGCACTCGCTCGTCAACGCCCTCATAATGACCGCACAACAAAATAATGTGGGATTGCTTGGAAAGCGAGCGCACCTTTTCCTGCGTCAACACTTTGCCTTGCGGGGACATATAGACGGTCAACGGCTTTTCTTTCAGATTTTCGGTGATGTGCCGATAACAGTCATAGATCGGCTGGCACTGCATGACCATGCCGCTGCCGCCGCCGTAGGGGTAATCGTCCACACGGTTATGCTTATCCCGGGTAAAGTCGCGGATGTTTACAATTTCAATTTCAATTTTTCCGTCCTTTTGCGCGCGCCCGATAATGCTTTCGGACAAAACGGACCGCACCATATCGGGAAAAAGCGTCATGATAGTGAATTTCACAGATCCATCAGTCCTTCCATGGGGCGAATGTAAATTTCATTTTTTTCTGTGTCGATTTTAAGGACGACGCTGTCGATTTTCGGAATCAAATAGGTTTTTTCGCCTTTGACCTCAAAGACGTCGTTGGCGCCGGTTTGAATGATGTTTTGCAGTGTTCCGTAAAAGAAACCGCTGTCGACATCCAATACGCGCATGCCTTTCAAATCTTCAATAAAATATTGTCCCTCGGCCAGCTCTGCGTCGGCGCGGTCAATAAAAATCTGTTTGCCGATCAGCGCCTGCGCCGCGGCTATATCGTTGATGTTTTCAAATTTTGCCAGCAGCATATTTTTGTGCGTGCGGCTGCCGATCACGTGCGTCGGTGCGCCGTCTATATAGAAACGGTCAAAATCCAGCAAGAATTCGGCACTGTCGCAAAGAGGGTAGATGCGCACCTCTCCTTTAATGCCGTGCGTATTGACGATTTTTCCCGCCGGTAAAAGCTTTTCCCGCATAGTATTTCTCCATCCGATCTGCCGCCGAATTGCTTAAAGCGTTTTGAAAATAAAATCTTCTATGACGGCAGAAGAAGATTTTTAAAATATTTTACAAAACCATCAGAAAAACAGGAAGGCATAAACCTTCCTGCTTTATTTAATTTCTACGACCACTTTTTTGGGCAATTTATAGGAGGCGGATTTAACAATGGCGCGAATTGCCTTTGCAATTTTGCCGTGTTTTCCGATCACTCTGCCCATGTCGTCCGCAGCAACGGAAAGTTCATAAACAATTGCGGTGTCCGTTTCCGCTTCGGTTACCTGAACCTCATCGGGGTTGTCCACGAGAGATTTGGCAAGATACATAATTAAATCTTTCATAATAATCACCATATTTTTCTAAGGACGCGAAAAAACGATAAAGTATTGCAAAACCCGTGCTTCTTATATCATTTACGTCGATTGCCGTATAAAACGGGGAAAAGCGCGCGTCTTAAAATTTTCGACGTGATTTTCTTGACGTCGACTCCACGTTGTTTTGGATTCGCAGAGGAGATGGCTCTCCTCTGCGAATAAAACCATTACAGAATACCCTGTTTTTTCAGGATAGACTTAACGGTATCGGTCGGCTGCGCACCGTTTTTGATCCAGGATAAAGCCTTCTCTGCGTCTACCTCAACGGTGGCGGGATCCGTCAACGGATTGTAGGAACCGATCTCTTCGATAAATCTACCGTCTCTGGGATATCTGGAGTCTGCTACTACGATACGATAGCTCGGCGCTTTTTTCGCACCCAGTCTTCTCAGTCTGATTTTTACTGCCATATTTTTCACCTCTTTCCAAGATTATCAACATTGGTTTTTATTTTAAGCCGAATCCGCGGAACATTTTCATGCCCTTTTTCGAATTCATGGCTTTAAATAACTGATTCATTTGCGCGAATTGTTTGAGCAGTCGGTTGACGGCTTCCACCTTGGTGCCGCTGCCGTTGGCAATTCTGATTTTTCGGCGGGCGTTAATGATGGAAGGATCCTCGCGTTCGGCCGGCGTCATAGATAAAATGATGGCCTCCACCTGCGAAATCTGCCGTTCGTCCACCTGCGCGCCTTTCAACGCTCCGGCATTCATACCGGGGATCATGCCGATCAGATTTTCCAGCGGTCCCATTTGCCGAACCTGTTGCATTTGCGCCAAAAAATCGGTTAGGGTAAATTTATTTTTGCGCAGTTTTTCTTCCAGTTCTTTTGCCTGTTTTTCATCAAAAGCCTGCTGCGCCTTGTCAATCAGTGTTAATACGTCGCCCATGCCCAAAATGCGGGAAGCCATTCGATCGGGATAAAACGGCTCGATCGCGTCCAGCTTTTCGCCGGTGCCGATAAATTTAATCGGTTTTCCGGTCACTTGTTTTACGGAAAGGGCGGCGCCGCCGCGGGTATCGCCGTCCAACTTGGTCAGCAATACGCCGGTAATATCCAATAAATCATTAAAGTGTTCTGCAACATTTAC
>CAKRPM010000237.1 GCA_934378025.1 uncultured Eubacteriales bacterium
TTCGCGCACCAGACGGTAGGCTTGTTCGATATTTTCCGCAAAGTCCTGCGGCTTTTGCAGCATGTGCAGCATGATTTCGGCAATTTCATGGGCGCTTGGATAGGGATAGCCGCGGAAAGTAAAGTTGGTGTCAATACAGGCTTGCCGCGTACGATCATCAAAAATCCCCAAATAGCCGTTGTTGCCCAAAAGCAGGACGGGGAGTTTGCAGGCAATTGCCTCTAATACCGAACGGGAAACGCCGGAAAAAACATCCGCCATGCGGCAGTAGGATGCAATGTCGGTTTGTGCACCGGCCAGTTGAACGAAATTTTCACAGGTGATTGCATTGATTTGGGCGGCGCGGCTTTTTAATCGGTCAAAGCGGGAACCGTCGCCGACCATTACGATGCGGGCGGACGGACAGCCGTCGTAAATCTCTTTGGCAGCGTCCAAAAGATGCAACAGATTGTCGCAGGCGTCCGGATCCACGCGGGAAACGCAAAGAATTACTTTGTGCTCGTCCGAAAGACCGTATTTTTTGCGCAGCGCGGGATTGCTGCCCGGCGAAAATGTATCCAAATTGATGCCGTTGACGGTAATGCGCACTTTTTCGGGATCAAAATCATAGCCCTGCACCAGATATTCTTTTAAATCTTCGCTGACGGCCAGCGCGCGCGTTCCCCAGTGTGAGAAAAAGCGGGCCAAAAAATTCAGCTTGAATTTTCCGTGTACGGTTGTTACCATGGGTAAACGCCGCTTTTTGCAGACATAATGAGCAATATAATTGGTGATGCGTGTGTGCGAGTGAATGACATCCACTTGGTTTTCACAGCAATAGCGATGGACGATTTTGATACAGCGAAGGAGATTTTTCGGCCGTTTATTATTCATGGGCGCCTGGATATGACGGATGCCGTGTTGCTTCAGCGTGGCAACATAGGCACCGCCGTTTGAAAACACGGTAACATTCTGTCCCTCGGCTTTCAGCGCCAGCGCCAATTCGACAATATGCGTTTCCGCGCCGCCGATATCCAGTCCCATTGTTAAAATAACAATATTTTTTGGCATGATATCCTCCTCTTGACAACATCAATTGCTCTCATTATAATATAGAAAGTCCGACGGGTCAAGAAATTTAAAAAACTTGCAAAAAAAGATTGACCTTTGTCAGCGGACGTGTTATAATCATTATTACCTGTCATAGGGCTGGTTTTCGTGTGTTCAAAAACAGCTCTAAATTTATCAGGGAGGCAATTATATATACAGGAGGTGCCGATATGCGCGTAAAAGTAACGCTTGCTTGCACAGAGTGCAAACAAAGAAACTATGACACAATGAAGAACAAGAAGAATGACCCCGACAGACTTGAAATGAGCAAGTATTGCAGATTTTGCAAAAAGCATACCCTGCATAGAGAAACCAAGTGATTTTCCGAACTTGTTAAAAGGAGAGTATGCAAATGGCAGAACAAAAGAAGAAAAAAAATATTTTCCCCAGAATCGCCAATTTCTTTAAAGAGGTTAAAATCGAGGCTTTTAAACGTATTGTTTGGCCGTCCTCCAGCCAGGTGCTCAATAACACGATTGTTGTTATCGTCATTACGCTGTTGCTCGGTCTTTTCGTATGCCTGCTCGATCTTCTTTTCAACGCAGGTCTTGATTTGTTGTTGAAATAAGCATTAAGTGAGGAGGAAAGCCCCCTGTTAAACGGAGGTTTTTGAATTCAATATGGCACAAAAAGCACAATGGTATGTCATTCACACTTATTCCGGATATGAGAATAAGGTGGCAACCAATTTGGAAAAAATCATTGAAAACAGAAAATTGGAAGAGGTTATCTGCGACGTTCGTATTCCGACCGAAATTGTTACGGATATTACGGAAAACGGAAAGAAAGAACGGGAACGGAAGCTTTTTCCCGGGTATGTTCTGGTGAAAATGGTCATGACGGACGAAACATGGTATATCGTGCGTAATACGCGCGGCGTTACGGGTTTTGTCGGCGCTACGACCAAGCCGATTCCGCTTTCGCCGGAAGAGGTGGAAAAACTCGGTGTGGAAACCAAGGTCGTTTCCTGCGACTATGAGGTTGGCATGAGTGTTAAGATCATCGACGGTGCAATGAGCGGCTTTACCGGTGAAATTCTTGAGATTTCTCCGGATAAAGAACGGGTTAAACTCATCGTTTCGATGTTCGGACGGGAGACAACGGTTGAACTGAACGTCAACCAGATCAATCCCGTGGATTAGGATAAACTGCGTCTTGACGCGTTTATTAGAGTGGGAGGAAAGTTTCTTTCCGCCATATTACCACATTGAACCTTAAGGGAGGTGTTCAAATTGGCACAAAAAGTAGTAGGTTACATCAAATTGCAAATTGAAGCCGGTAAAGCAACTCCGGCACCGCCGGTAGGTCCTGCGTTGGGTCAGCACGGCGTGAACATCATG
>CAKRPM010000238.1 GCA_934378025.1 uncultured Eubacteriales bacterium
ATATAGGGGTGCTCGGGCGAGATGACCATATACGTGGCGCCGAACAGCGTGTCGGGACGTGTGGTGTAGACCTCCAGCTTCTCCCCGGCAGTCGTATCAAAAAGAACGGACGCACCCTCGCTTCTGCCGATCCAGTTTTTCTGCTGCGTTTTAACGCGCTCGACATAATCCAAATCGTCCAAATCGTCAATCAGTCGTTGTGCATAGGCGGTGATTTTCAACATCCACTGGCTTTTTTCTTTATGAATCACTTTTCCTTGGCAACGCTCGCAAACTCCGTTGACCACCTCTTCGTTTGCCAATACAACCTTACAAGAAGTGCACCAGTTGACATTCATCTTTTTCTTATAGGCCAGTCCGTGCTTAAACAGTTGCAAAAAGATCCATTGCGTCCATTTGTAGTAGCCGGGATCGGTGGTGTTGATTTCACGATCCCAGTCAAAGGAAAGCCCCAGACTTTTCAGCTGTGCACGAAAATGATCCACATTATTTTTGGTGACAACCGCGGGATGAATTTTGTTTTTAATGGCGTAGTTTTCCGTCGGCAGACCGAAAGCGTCCCATCCCATGGGATACAGCACATTATAACCCTCCATGCGCTTTTTGCGGCAAATAACGTCCAATGCCGTATAAGAGCGCGGATGCCCGACATGCAGCCCCTGGCCGGAGGGATACGGAAATTCAACCAACCCGTAAAACTTGGGTTTGGTAAAATCATTTTCCGTTTTAAAAGCGTTCTCGTCCGCCCATTTTTTCTGCCACTTTTGTTCAATTGCTTTAAAATCGTATTTCATTTCAGTTTTCCTCCACATACTCGGAAATGTCTACCGAACTGCCGTCCGACCACAGACGTTCCAATTTATAAAAATCGCGGTATTGTTCGCAAAATACATGCACCATCAGATCCGAATAATCCAGCAGCACCCATTTTCCGCCGTCGTATCCGTCGCGATGCAGCGGATCAAGGCCGAGCTTTTCTTTCATTTGGTACTCCACCTCGTCAGCCAGCGCTTTAACATGCGTGGTAGACGTACCGGAGCAAATGACAAAATAGTCGGTCAGCACCGTAATGTCATCAATTTTGATGGCTTCCAAATCCATCGCCTTTTTGCTGTCCAGCGCCTTGAGTACAACGCCGAGCATTTCTTTATTTTCCACTGTTTCTTCCCTCCAGGTATAAATTTCTCAGCAGCCAGTTGCGTGCCGCAACCGTCTGCGGGTGAAGATAAAAACCTTTTTCGACAATATAGGTAATCGAGCGATCAAAATTCATTAAAACCGCCCGATCCAAATCGGTGCGGCAAACCGCCCGCATTTGCTCAACGCCCTCATAATCTCGGCCAAGCTCAATACTGTCCGACAAAAACAAAATTTTATCCACCAATGTCATGCGTTCTCTGCCGGTAGTATGACAGCTAAGCGCCTGCAAAATGGTCTTATCCCGCACGCAAAAGCGTTCGGCGGCGAACAGCGCGGCGGTAAACTGATGGAAAATCTGCGGAGCGCGCCGATCCTGCGCCGTCAACTTATAATGCTTTCTTTTTAAATAGGCAAGCTGTTCTTTTTTGCTCCAGCATTTCGTGGCGTCATGCAGCAGTGCGGCCAAATACACCGTATTTTCATCGGCATGATATCTTTCGGCCAGATCGCCTGCAAATTCGGCCACACGCAACGTGTGTTCATATTTTTGCGGCGTCAGATGCCCCTTTAAATATTCAAACAGTTCCGCCAGCGCCTCTTTCCCGTAAAGATAATAACGCACCTCCAGCGGAAGAAGAGGATCCTTTTGCCCGGCACGCACCTCGCTGGAGCTTTTGACCCGCAGCGGGATGTTCAGCACCCGTACCCGCGCGCCGTATGCTTTTGTCAGCTGTGCCGCCTTGGCTTCCAGTTGCTCTCGCTCGCCTTTTTGGCGTGCGGCGGTCAGTACCGTACACAACGATAAGATCTCCTGAAATTCGTGCCACTGTTCAAACGTAAAAAGCATATCGGAGCCGATCAGCATATAAAGCTCAAAATCCGGATATTGCTTTTGAAGATTATGCAAGGTATCCACACTGTAGCTTTTGCCGCCTTTTTGCAGCTCGTAGTCGCTGACTGTCACGCCGGGCAACGAACCAAACAGCATTTTCACCGCGCCCAACCGCTTTTCATCACTGAGATAATGCGCGGCCTTTTTATGCGGCGGCAGAGCCGTAGGCATTACAACGATGCGATCGAAATGCTCCCTTCGAAGCGTTTGGCGCAATAGATTATAATGCCCGGAATGAGGCGGATCAAACGTTCCGCCGTAAAAAAGTAATTTTTTCATAACTACCTCGGCAATACGATTTTTCGATTTTTTACCTCGCTTGCCGCGCGGTACAGCACCACTTTACGGCCGATAACCTGCACGATATTGCTG
>CAKRPM010000239.1 GCA_934378025.1 uncultured Eubacteriales bacterium
ATTCCACCAATCAAACACCTGCTCAAAGCCTGCTTTTTCATTTTCAAAGCTCCAATAAATTTGCGGCGAAATAAAGTCAACCCATTCCTTTTGCACCCAGAGGCGGCTGTCCGAATAAATTGCGCTGTAAGAGCAAAGACCGTTTGTATCCGAGCCCGCAGCGTCTTCGCTCTTATTTTGCCAAATTGCAAACGGACTGACGCCGAAAGGCACCCCCTTTTCCCGCAGATACTCCGAGCAACGGGAAATCAAACGATTTACGCTGTACCGCCTGAAATCATCCACCGTCTTAAAGTTTGCACCGTACTTTTGGTAGGTTTCACTATCATCATAATCGCGTTCATACGGATAAAAATAGTCGTCAAACACCACACCGTCCACCTTGTAACGTTCGACGATTTCTCGAATCATCGCCAATACCAGTTCTCGGGTTTCAGGCACTCCCGGATTCATGCACACACCGCCGCTGTATTTCAATAACAGGTCGTCCCGTCCGTATAAGGGATGCGTTTGCCCGAGCGATTTTACAATTTCATCTGCTTCGCCGCTGCCGACCCGATACGGATTTATCCAAGCATATACCTTGATGTTCTTTTGATGTGCTTTTTCCAAAAATTCCGCCAAAATATCTGTTTTCAATTCTTTTTCCGGGTTGCGCGTACCGTACACGGACGCCGCACAGCCAAACAAAGCATCCGGGTAAATAGCGTCAGCATTGGCACAAACCTGCAAAAAAATGCAGTTGATACCGCAAGAGGCAGCCGTATCGATAATTTGATCGGTTTCGGCGCTGATTTCCGACTCACTCAGCCCCGCTCTGGACGGAAAATCCAAATTCTTTGTCGTGGCGACCCATACGCCGTACATCGTTTCCGACGGTTCTTGAACCGTTTTTTTACACCCGCTCAACAACACGCAAATCGCCAAAAGGCAAACCAATATTTTTTTCATTTCATTTCCCTTTCCGGCAACCTGAAAAAAAGCGTCCCCCGCCTTAGCAGGGAACGCTTTAGTCAACTGAACAATTTTGATGTGGTATCCAGTTCCGATCCTTCAAGTGCATCATACAGCTTTGAAACCGTTTTTTTCAGGCTCCCTTTTACTGATTTATATGCACGTCCATCATAAATTATTTCATCATCCAGAAAGAGCATTTTGTGTTTTTTCTTTCCGTCAAAAACGATCAAAAAATCCACCTTGGAAAATTCGACCGGTTCGATTTCTTCAAAACGAATTTCATCCAGCTTTTTTAAAAAAGAAACGATCTCATCCGATTGATCGATTTTTTTCTCTTTATATGTATATTTGTTTTCGCCCTCAATGACCGTTTTTTGCATATATACGGTATCAACAGCATCGGGCGACGGAGTTACATCTTTGTATTGCCCGCCGTCGCAAGCAGTTAACATTAGCAAGCTCGCCGCGATGATTAAAAAGGTAACAACTCGTTTCATATCCACCTCTATAACGCCACAATTTCTTTTTTCAAGACCGTTCCGGTCATACCGTCCACATAGCTGATATACTGCAAGTGATTAACCAGCGAAACAAATGTAATTTTATACTGTTCGATTCCATCGGTTACGGCAGCGGAAATCTGAGCGTAATTGTAAACAAAATTTTCTTCGGCTGAAAAGGTGTTTTGTGCGGCGGATAATGCGGCGCCGCTATCCTGCTTCCAGCTTTCGATTTGCAACGGGGCGCCGTTGATAATTGTTTCATACGGTGCCGTACCATATAGTGAAAAATCGGCGCTTTTGACCGAATCAACCTTTCCCGTTCGGGTATCAACCGTCACAATTCTAATGTCACTGTATTTCAAATTTTCCGGCAAAACCTTTGTGTAAATTAAGTGAGCCTTGCCATTGCCCTCTGCGTCCATAGACATCTCAATACCGTATAAGGTATAGTCGGCGCTTCGTTTGCTGTCGGCAATTTCTTCATTGATTACCGTTGCCATTTTTTTGGCGGTTGTATTATCTTTGCCGACAGAATTGGTCGAAACGGAAAAAGAGGAGCAACCGACTGCCGTTATCATAATAAGTGTGCATAAAAATATGCCGATCATCCGTTTTTTCATAATTTCACCATTTACAATGTTTTTAAATAAGCAATTTCTTTTTCGGAAAGCTTTCGATATTGCCCGGCACGCAATGTCCCGATGGAAAGATCGCCGAGTTTTTCCCGTTTCAATCGCAAAACTTTCAGCCCCACCGCTTCGCACATTTTTCTGATCTGTCGGTTTTTCCCTTCAAAAATGGTGATGCTGAGAATGGTGCGATCTTCTTTCACCCGCAAAATTTCAACCGTTGCAGGCGCGGTTTTGTAATCCTCATCAATGATCACACCGTCTGTAAGCGCTGCAAGTTGTTTGCGGTCCACACTGCCCTCTACAATGGTAC
>CAKRPM010000240.1 GCA_934378025.1 uncultured Eubacteriales bacterium
GTTGAATTTTTCACACGGGACGCATGAGGAACAACTGACAAAGATGGAAAATCTACGCAGCGTACGGGCCAAACTCGGCGTACCGCTGGCGATAATGTTAGATACCAAGGGCCCGGAATATCGAATCGGCGTTTTCAAAAACGGTCCGGTGATGTTGCAGGACGGAGATCACTTTGTCTTTACAACCCGTCAGGAAGAGGGCGATGAAAAACATGTATCGGTCAGCTACGCCGGTCTGTGTGCGGATTTGTCCGTGGGCGATGTGATTTTGGTCAGCAACGGATTATTGTCTTTTCGGGTGACGGAAATTACAGCGGATGAGGTGCATACGCTTGTAGAAGCGGGCGGCGAGATTTCCGATCGCAAGAGCATGAGCTTTCCGAATAAGGTGCTGCGCCAGGAATACTTAAGCGAGCAGGATCGGGAGGATCTTTTGTTCGGGATTCAGCACGGCGTCGATTTTATTGCGTGTTCTTTTGTTTCCTGCAAGCAGGATTTATTGGATGTACAAAAGTTTTTGGATGAAAACGGCGGCGGACAGATCGGCCTGATCGCAAAGATCGAAAATCGAGCCGGCATTGATAATATTGAGGATATTTGCACCGCTTGCGAGGGCATTATGATCGGCCGCGGCGACATGGGGGTGGAAATCCCTTATGAAATGTTGCCCGCCGTGCAAAAACAGATTATTACCAAATGCCGTCTGCTCGGCAAACGCGTAATTACGGCGACGGAAATGCTGGAAAGCATGATTTACAGTCCGCGGCCGACCCGTGCGGAAATTTCCGATGTTGCCAATGCGGTGTACGACGGTACCAGCGCCGTAATGCTTTCCGGCGAAAGCGCTGCGGGGAAATACCCGGTGCAGTCGGTGGAGGTAATGGCGCGGATCGTCAGCCAGACGGAGCAGAACATTCACTATTCCAAACGGTTTTTAAATACCGAATTTAAAATTAAAAATGTGGTGGACGCCATTTCCCATGCGGCTTGCGGCATGGCCATTGATATTCATGCGAAGGTGATCGCGGTGTGCTCTCTGTCGGGGATGACCATTCGTATGGTTTCCCGTTTTCGTTGCCCGGCCGATATTTTGGGCTTGACCACGGATGAGCGAACTTGGCACAAGCTGTCCCTGTCCTGGGGGGTGACGCCGGTGATGATTGAAAAGTGTGATTCGACGGATGTACTGTTTTACCAGGCAAAATGCAAGGCCAAGGAAACCTTCGATCTTTCACAGGGTGATCGACTGGTGATCACCGGCGGGATTATTACCGGCGGCTCGGGCAACACCAATATTATTAAGGCGGAAACCGTCTGATGGCGGGAAATCAAAAAACGGCGAAAAGATGGCGGATTGTACGCGGTGTCACCATGGCCGTGATGATTGTTTTCGGACTGGTCATTCTCACAATGGCGCTGGCCTTTTGGACGGACCCTGCGGAGTACCCCGAAAAAGTTTACGGACTCAGCCGTTTCGAGGCGTTTGGTATGGCGGCGGCATTTGTCAGCCTGGTTGGCTCGCCGTTGTTGTTAACCGACATTGTTTTACTGATAATTTCCTGTGTAAAGGGTAAAAAATGACGAGAAAGCTCCTATAACAGTGTTATAGGAGCTTTTCTTGGATGTATAGCAAAATCCTCCCGCGAAAACCATCGGTTTTTGCGGGAGGATTGTTTTTTGGAAAGACGTCTTTATATTTTCATGCAAACGTCCCATGCACGCCAAATGACGGTGCGCAAATTGCCGACGGCCTGTGCGTCGCCGACAATATGGGTGTGGCGCCCGGCAGGGGCCAGCGGGGCGGGCGTGTATCCGACGGACAAAATCACCTGATCGGCCGCAAGGAAAATCTCCTTGCCGTCTTGATCTGCAATGATGACCCCGTCGGGGGTGATTTCCTTGACCGCCGAATTTAAAAAGACGGGGGTGTGATGCAGCGCAAAAGTTTCGCGAAGGAAAGACGCGTTTGCCAGGCATACGCCTTTTGCGGCGATTAAATCGTTTTTCATTTCAACGATTTGCGGCTTTTTGCCCTTAAGCAGCAGATCATAGGCGATTTCGCATCCCGTCAGGCCGCCGCCGATGATCACGACGTTTTCGCCGGTCGGCGCGCCGGACAAATATTCGGTGGCCTGCATGGCATTTTCGGCGCCGGGAATGGACACTTGGCGCGGTACGGCGCCGGTGGCAATAATGACCTCATCGGCAGGTAATGCTTTATAATCGCTCACGGTTTCGGACAAATGCAGGGTGATGGCGGGCGTTTTTTCGATCTGACGAATGTACCAGGCGATCAGATCGCGGTCGTGCTGCTTATAGACGGGGAAAGCCGCCTGAACAAATACGCCGCCCAAATGATCGCTTTTTTCATACAAATCCACCGTGTGACCCCGC
>CAKRPM010000241.1 GCA_934378025.1 uncultured Eubacteriales bacterium
CTTGAATGCCGACCCCGCCCAAACGCTGATGGTCGGTAATGACGTGGGGGAAGATATGGTGGCCGCAAAGCTGGGCATGGATACCTTTTTGTTGACCGACTATATGATCAATCAACAAGGTGACGACATTTCCGCCCTTCCGCAGGGCAATTTCGACGCACTGCTCTCCTATCTCAAAGCATTATAAATTTTAAACGGCGGAACCGCCTGATTGAAAGCGGTTCCGCCGTTTTTTCTTTAAAAGAAAATTTATTTTGTACCGGTCGAGCCAAATCCGCCCTGACCGCGCTGCGTATCCGAAAGTGTGTCGCTTTCAATATACTCTGCCGCCAAAAACGGCATGATGACCATTTGCGCCACGCGCTCGCCCTTTTCAACGGTCTGCGCCTCACCGGAATGATTCAACAGCGCCACCATAATTTCACCGCGATAATCGGCGTCCACCACGCCCACTTTATTAGCCGGTGCCAGTCCGCGCTTGGTGGCCAATCCGCTGCGCGCAAAGATAAATCCGCCGTACCCTTCCGGAATTTCCATCGAAAGACCGGTGTGCACCAATCGGGTTTCTCCCGGCAACAGGGTCAACGCCTCGTCCGCATACAAATCCGCACCGGCCGCAAAGGCAGAGCCGATGGTCGGCAAAACAGCGCTGTCCGTCAATTTCTTCACTTTAATTTTCATGTTGTGCCTCCCACAAAACAATTTTTCCCGTCCGTCGGGTTTTTTCAAGATCAATCAGCCGTTGATTTTCCGAGCCGCGGAACAAAAGCGAAATGTTTCGCTTTTCCTCTACGTACGGACCGTCCACCAGCACATCGCACATAGAAAGCAGCGCCGCCTTGTCCGCATCATTTTGCGCCCATATATCCTCCAGCGTTTCCCCGGTAAAACACCAGATGTCTTTTTTCGGCTGCATCGCACGCACAGCCTTTACAAGCGGCAACAGCGCCGCCGCGTTGCACTTTTCCAGCGGATCGCCGCCCAACAAGGTCAACCCCTGTACATAAGCGGGCGTCAGCGCCTCCAAAATGTCCTGCTCGGTCTGCGCCGTAAAAGGCGTGCCGTAGGCAAAATCCCAAGCCTCATGATTAAAGCAGCCCTTGCAGCGGTGCGTACAGCCGCTGACAAATAAACTGACTCGAACGCCCGGGCCGTTGGCCACATCCCGTTTTTTGATTTCTGCGTAATTCATAATTTCCCGTTCCATATCCGAAACAGTGCAAAAAGCGGAGTCACGACTCCGCTTTTTGCGCCGTTTTATGCTCTATAAGTGCAGTACGCGTTCTTTGATTTCCTGCGTTCTGCCTTGATTCCAGTACTGCGTACCGATGTAGCCGCAGGTACGCCGCGCCACATTCATTTTGCTTTGATCGGTGCAGCCGCAATTCGGGCAGCGCCAGATCAATTTGCCGTCTTTATCCTCAACAATTTCAATTTCACCGCTGTACCCGCACACCTGGCAGTAATCGCTCTTGGTATTCAGCTCGGCATACATAATATGATCGTAAATAAACTGCATGACCGACAATACCGCCTCCAGATTTTGCTGCATATTGGGTACCTCAACATAGCTGATGGCACCGCCCGGAGAGAGCACCTGGAATTTTGCCTCCAGTGCCAGCTTATCAAACGCGTCAATCGGCTCGGTCACATGGACATGATAGCTGTTGGTGATGTAGCTGCGGTCGGTGACTCCTTTGATAATGCCGAAGCGCTTTTGCAGGCACTTGGCAAATTTGTAGGTCGTGCTTTCAAGCGGCGTACCGTACAGAGAATAATCGATGTTCTCCGCGGCTTTCCATTTTGCCGTGTATTCGTTCAGTTTCATCATAATGGCCAAGCCCAGCGCCTCACCCTCCGGCTCGGTCAGTTTTTTGCCGATCAGGCTGTAGACACATTCCCACAGCCCGGCAAACCCCAACGACAATGTGGAATATCCGCCATGCAAATATTTGTCAATGGTTTCTCCGCTTTTCAGCCGCAGCAGCGCACCGTGTTGCCACAAAATGGGCGCGGCGTCCGAAAGCGTGCCGCTTAACCGTTCATGACGGCATTGCAGCGCCGTGTGGCACAGCTCCATGCGCTCGTCGAAAATTTTCCAGAATTTCTCCAGATCTTTATCCGCCGACAGACCGATATCTACCAGATTGACCGTTACAACGCCCTGATTGAAACGTCCGTAATATTTCGGTTTTCCGTTTTCGTCCACATAGGGCGTCAAAAAGCTGCGGCAGCCCATGCAGGTATAGCAATGACCCTCGCCGTTTTTGTCGATTTTGTTGGCCAGCATCACCTTTTCGGAAATGTAGTCGGGCACCATGCGCTTCGCCGTGCATTTGGCCGCCAGCTTGGTCAGATACCAGTACGGCGTGCCCTCTTTAATAT
>CAKRPM010000242.1 GCA_934378025.1 uncultured Eubacteriales bacterium
GATTTCCGAGGTGCTGCCCGAGTCCTTCTGGAGCACCAACTTCTGGCTGTATTGGCAGACCATGTTCGCTTTTCAGCGTTGGTCGAGCGCCCTTGAAATGAAACGGTATCTTTGCCGTTATGTCCATCATATTGACGGACTGCCCGATTTCAGCGCCCTGCGCTTTACAAAATACAATCAATTTGAGAGCATGATTTTGCCGCTGGTGAAATATTTGGAAGCGCACGGCGTGCAGATTGAATACGGCATGGACGTTAAAAACGTTATCATCGAGACCGAGGGCGACAAAAAGATTGCCAAACAGATTGTTTATGTCAAGGACGGCAAGGAGCAGACCATCGATTTAATCGAGGATGATTTGGTGTTCATCACCAACGGCTGCTGCACCGACACTTCTTGTTACGGCGATCAGACCCATGCGCCCGATCTTTCCGAGGTTCAAAACGGCTACGGCGAGTCATGGGATCTTTGGAAAGCCATTGCCGCCCAAGCGAAGCACGGCGAGTTCGGCAACCCCGATAAATTCTGCAGCGATGTGGGCGCCACCAACTGGATGAGCGCCACGGTGGCTACCTCTAACGAGGAGGTCATTGAGCATATTATGAATGTCTGCAAGCGCGATCCGCGCTCCGGCAAAGTGACCACCGGCGGTATTGTGACGGTGAAGGACAGCACCGACAACTGGTATCTTTCCTGGACCATCAATCGTCAGCCGCAGTTTAAATCGCAGGACAAGAACATGGTGCTGGTATGGCTGTATTCGCTCAATACCAACCGTGAGGGCAATTATGTCAAGAAGGCCATGCGCGACTGCACCGGCGAGGAGGTTTGCCGCGAGTGGTTGTATCATATCGGCGTGCCGACCGAAAAAATCGACGCATTGGCGCATGACGCCTGCAATACCACCACCTGCTTTATGCCGTATATCAACGCCTTTTTCCAACCCAGAAAGCAGTCCGATCGTCCGAAAGTTGTGCCGGACGGCGCCGTGAACTTTGCCTTTATCGGTCAGTTCGCCGAAACGCCGCGGGACACCATCTTTACCACCGAGTATTCCATGCGTACCGGTATGGAGTCGGTTTACACGCTGCTGGACATCGACCGCGGCGTACCGGAGGTTTGGGGCAGCAAGTACGATGTACGTGAGCTTTTACGCGCCTGCTACTACGCCATTGACAAAAAGCCGATCAGTGAGGTGCCGCTTTCCTTTGCGGAAAAGAAAATCCTCAAGGTTGTTTTGAAAAAAGTAAAGGGTACGGATGTGGAAATCCTGCTCAAAGAAAGCGGACTGATTGAATAAATCTTTTTTAATAAATCGACAAGCTTCCACCGAAGCTTGTCGATTTTATTGCGTTTATGCGGAAAAAAAGTCCTTTGGCAAAGCGGATAAAAATAAAGGAAAAGCATTTCACACCGAAAAAAGTGCATTTCGCGAAAAAAACATTCTTTTCAATTTAAATTATGGTAAAATGAATCCGTACGAGTGAGCGGGGGCGAACCTGCCCCGGCTTTACATAACCACTATTTTTGAGATAAGGATGGAAGAAGATGCGCAGTTTTAAACAACTCACCTCAAAAGAAAAAGCGGAGTACATCGCCATCGTGCTGCTGTATCCGCTGCTGTGGCTGTTTCAACGGCTCGGAAAAGTATTTCGATTCTTTGAAAGTCGGAAAAGACAGCTGATTGCAAGCGCGGCAAGCTTTGCGATGATTGTATCATCCGTTCCCGTATCATTCAGTGCCTTTGCGGCCAGCGGGCATACCCATTGCCTGTGCGGCAAAACGCACCGGGAGGTCGGCGATCATGTCAGCGAGCAGTTGACGGAATTTGTCGAATGGACCGATCCGGATTCGCTGCCGCAGGACGGGGGCAAGTATTATCTGAAATACAACTATGTGTTGACACAACCGTGGTTCCCCAGCAAGGAAAAGGAGACCATTATTTGTCTGAACGGAAAGAAAATTACGCCGTCCTTTGATTCCTCTTGGGGCGATCGTGTAATTGCCGTTTTGGATAATAGGTCCTACGGGCGCGGCGCCAAGCTGACCATTACCGATTGTACGGGAAACGGGTCGGTTAGCTCCGGCTCCTCTAATAGAACCATGAGCGGCGTTGAGGTTTCGGGTCCGTATGCCTCTTGTAACATTTACGGCGGAAACTTTTCCAACAACACCTTAGACGGTATTGAGGTGGACGGAAGCGTCGTCAATATTTACGGCGGTAATTTCAAAAACAACGGTCGGTACGGTATTGCGGTTTTCCGCGGTATTTGGAGTACGACCGAGGTGAATATGTACGACGGTACCGTCAGCTACAACGGAAAATCCAATAACGACGGCAGCGGCGTCTTAAACCGCTCGGTTTTCACGATGTACGGCGG
>CAKRPM010000243.1 GCA_934378025.1 uncultured Eubacteriales bacterium
AGGCCATATACGGTTTCAGTAGGAAAGGCCACCAACTCGCCCGCCGCCAGTCGGCGGCCGATCGGGGCAAAATCCGCATCGGCGTGATAAATTTCGGTTTTCATACAATATCATTCCTTTATGTTACAGCAACAGTCCGATGACAATGCCCGCCATAACGCCGCTGCCGTAAACTTCTCTTTGCCGCAGCGCCGCGCCGAGCAATGCGCCGCTGCCGATGGCCAAAAGGCAACCGCTCAGCCGCGCGCTGAGGGGAAAACACCACAAAAACGGCAAAACGCACAGCAAAAAAATCTTTTGTTTCAGACAAACGCCCCAAAGGGCCAGGCATACGCCCGCAAGGATCATCCATGGCCCCGCCAACAGGCCGGTGAGCGCCGCGGCGCTCATGCCGAAACTCCACAAAAGCAGCGCCGCGGCGAACGCAAAGTTTTTGCCGCCCGCACTGCCGGCGAAGATTTGCAAAATCTGCCCTAAAAACAAGGCGGGCAATACCGTAAGCGCTCCCGAGGCCTCCAATGCCGCGGGCAAATCGGTAAAAAACACACTGCCCATCGTAACGCCGACGGCCATACCGGTCGCCATGCGTACGTACTTTTCGGGCAAACGGGAAAGCAGACAGCCGATCCATAAGCTGGCGGCGGCCGCCAGCGTACTTTGAACAGCCATCCGAAACATGCCCTCACCCCCCTTTATATATATGGAGGGGGCGGCGGGGCGCATGACAAAAAACTATAAGTAAAGCGGTATGACTTTACATTCCGGCTTTCAGCTTTTCTGCCTGTTCATGGGTGGTCAGCGCGTCAATCAGCTCATCCATATCGCCGTTGAGAATTTGCTCCAGTTTGTAAAGCGTTAAGCCGATTCGATGATCGGTGACCCGCCCTTGCGGGTAGTTGTAGGTACGAATCCGCTCGCTGCGGTCGCCGGTGCCGACCTGACTTTTGCGTTCGTCGGCGATTTGCGCCGCTTGTTTGGCCATTTCCATGTCCAACAGACGGGAACGCAGCACTTTCATCGCTTTTTCACGGTTTTTATGCTGCGAGCGTTCATCCTGGCACTCCACCACCATGCCGGTGGGCAAGTGGGTGATGCGGATGGCGCTTTCGGTTTTATTAACATGCTGACCGCCCGCGCCGCTGGAACGGTAGGTATCCACCTGAAGATCGGCGGGATTGATGGCAAAGTCCACCTCTTCTGCTTCCGGCAGTACCGCGACGGTGACCGTGGAAGTGTGAATTCTGCCGCCGCTTTCCGTTTCGGGTACGCGCTGCACACGGTGCACGCCGCTCTCAAATTTATAGCGGGAAAACGCGCCCTCGCCCGTGATGTTAAAGGCGATTTCCTTAATGCCGCCCAGTCCGGTTTCGTTAAGACTGAGCACCTCGCTTTTAAATCCGCGCCGCTCGGCGTACATGGTGAACATTCTGTACAGTGCCGCGGCAAACAGCGCTGCCTCTTCACCGCCGGCGCCGCCGCGAATTTCCACAATAACGTTTTTATCGTCGTTGGGATCGTGCGGCAACAGCAGCACTTTCAGCGCCTGCTCGGTCTCCTTAATGCCCTCGCGGCTTTCCTTGTATTCCGCTTCGGCCAATTCTTTCAGTTCCGCGTCGCCGCTTTGCAGCAGCTCCTTGGCCTCCTCAAAGCGCGCCGTAAACGACTTGAGACGGCCGAAGGTCTCCACAATGGGGGTCAGCCGCTTGTGCTCGCGGGAGAGCTTGGTATACGCCGCCTGATCGGAAATGATCTCGGGATCGGAGAGCTTTTCGCCAATCTCCTGATAGCGCTGCTCGATTTCGTGTAATTTTTCAGTCATTTGTTTTCACCTGTCGAATGTTTTTTTCCGCTTTGGCGCGCGGCATCAGCAAGACATTGCCGCAGCCCTCGCAGCGCAGTTTGAAATCCGCCCCGACGCGCACCACCGTAAAGGTACGGCTGCCGCAGGGATGCGCCTTTTTCATCGTAACGCGCTCGCCGGGCAAAATGTTCATCAAAACCGCCTGCCTTTCTCGCACGGAATTTTAAAAAATAATCATTATATATTATAGCATAAGGGGCTGTCCCTGTGCAATCATAAAGTAAACAAACTTGTGGCATAATTTTACACAAGTTTTCATAAGTTTATACAAAGAATTTTTGGAGGGAAAAATATGAAGGAAGCAAGCTATCGCAGTGAAGGAATTGTAAATGAAAGAGATGGGGCTTTTTTGTCCGGTGCGTCGGGACTGCGCCAGGCGGCCGCTGCCGGCCGGATTTTGCAGGCGCGTTGCGACATGTGCGACGCGGAGCATAATTTGTATGTGCCGCTGGGCGAATATCGGGGCGTCATCCCCAGAGAAATGACCGCCCTTGGCATCCGCGACGGCAGTGTGCGCG
>CAKRPM010000244.1 GCA_934378025.1 uncultured Eubacteriales bacterium
ATCCATAGCTTTAAAAGCGGCGATTCTACCGGATAATTTATTTTGTTTCAAAACTGAAATATCAGACAAGTTTATCCCTCCTGCTTATACATATTTGGCCGCAAGGGTCATAATCTCTTCTTGCGAGGTCTTGTCGGCCATGACCTCACCGGCCAGCTTTCCGCCGGACATTACCAAAATTCGATCGCAAACGCCCAAAAGCTCCGGCATTTCCGATGATACCATAATGACCGTCTTTCCCTGCTTGGCAAGGTCGATGATCAATTGGTAAATTTCATATTTGGCACCGACGTCAATGCCGCGCGTCGGTTCATCCAAAAGCAATACCGTCGGCTCTGTCAAAAGCCATCTGCCGAAGATAACCTTTTGCTGATTGCCGCCGGAAAGAGAACGTATTTTCGTTTCCTGACCGGGCGTTTTAATTTGCATTGCACGGATGCACCAGTCCGTCTTCTCTTTCATTTTCTTTTTGCTGAGCAGCGGGCCGACTTTATATTTTTTAAGGCTCGCAATAACCGTATTATCCCGAATATTTAAAATGCCGAAAATTCCGGTACTGCGCCGTTCTTCCGTCAGTAGGGCAAAACCGTTTCGAATGGATTCCCTGGCATTTCGGTTTTTAATGGGCTTTCCGTCCAGCACAATTTTACCGCTTTTCTTGGTGGCGACGCCGAAAAGATTTTCAAGCAGCTCTGTTCTGCCCGAGCCGTCCAACCCGGCAACGCCTAAAATTTCTCCTTTTTTCGCCGTAAAAGAAACGTCGTCCAGCTTTGTATAGGCGCCGCTTAAATGATCGACTTCCAGCAGCGTATCCCCGATCGTATGTTCTTTCGGCGGATAGCGGTTGGTAAGCTCTCTTCCGACCATCAATTTGATAATTTCATTCATGGTCAGTTCTTTTGCCGGCTTTGTGGCAATCCATTTGCCGTCCCGCATAATGGTAACATCGTCGGAAATTCTCAGAATTTCTTCCATCTTATGCGAGATATAAATAATGCCGCATCCTCTGTCACGCAGCATATTGATAATACGAAACAGATGTTCAACCTCCTGCTCCGTCAAGGATGAGGTCGGCTCATCAAATACGATAATTTTGGAGTGAAAAGAAACCGCCTTGGCGATTTCCACCATTTGCCGTTTTGATACCGGCAATTTGCTCATGACCGTTTTGGGATCAATGTCAATTTCAAGTTCATCAAACAACGCCTTGGTTGCCGCATACATCTTTTTCTCACTGGTCAGCGGACATACCTTGGAAACCTTCGGGAAACGTCCCAGCCACATATTATCCATCACATTGCGTTTCAGCGCCTGATTCAGTTCCTGATGCACCATGGCAACACCATGATCCAACGCTTCTCTGGAATTTTTAAAATTGATTTCCTGATCTTCCAGATAAATATGTCCGCCGTCCTTATGATAAACCCCGAAAAGGCATTTCATCAGTGTTGATTTGCCCGCACCGTTTTCGCCCATCAGCGCGTGTACGGTACCGGCCCGCACGGTCAACTGGGCATTGTCCAGCGCCTTAACACCCGGGAATACCTTTTCGATATTTTCCATACGCAGCAAAACCGATTGTGTAGTATTTTGAACATCCCTTGCCGCAGAGTTTTCCATCGGTTATGCCTCCTGTCTGATTTTTTAAGGGGCGGCAGCCACACCGCCGAAGCGGTATAGCTGCCGAATTTTTATCTTTATGCGCCGGTGTAGGCAGAATACGGAATATTCACTCTCCAGTTGCCGACGATATTTTCGGCGTCAACCTGATCGAACATTTCCTTGCCGTCCAGCAAATTGTTCATAATTGTTGTAATAACTTTTGCCATGCCTTCGGCATCCTGTTTAATCGTGCCGATCATGGAACCTGCCGCAATTGCATCGCGGGCAGCGTCGGTAGCGTCCACGCCGAATACCGGAATAACCTTGCCGCCGGTTTTGTTATATCCGGCGCTTTGCAATGCGGAAACAGCGCCCAATGCCATCTCGTCATTGTTGGCAATGACCAGTTCCACCATGTTTTTATTGGCTTCGCTGTACTGTGCCAACAGCGTGCTCATATAGTTGGTTGCCGCCGCCGAGGACCACAGACCGTCCTGATCCACCAAGTATTTATTTTTATTGGAAGCGTCATAAAACTCAATCTCGGGCTTGCCGGCCGCTTTCAGCACCGCGTTGCAATCCTCAACGCCGTACTGCGTACGGGCAATGGCTTCCATGTTGCCTTCCTGGCCTTTAAACATTACATAGCTGATTTTGCCGTCGCCGTTCAAATCCAGCTTGTCGTAATTTTCCAGCAAATATTCGCCGATCATTTTGCCTTGCATGTGACCGGCCTGCTCATAGTCGGTACCAATAAATGCGCATTTCTCATAGC
>CAKRPM010000245.1 GCA_934378025.1 uncultured Eubacteriales bacterium
GCCGTGCGCAGCATGCGGGTTTCGGTTTGGGCGCACTTGATAAAGGGCCGAATGATTTTATGATGAAAACGAAGGAAAAAAATGGAACATATTCCGAAGCCGTGTCGGATGGACGGCCGCAGGAGCGATGGGTTCTGCTGCGCCTGATCGGGGCGGCAGCAGCGGTGCTTTGCCTGCTTTTTTATTATTTTTACAGCAAAAGCACACAGTGGCTTTGGGTGCTCGGCGCGCTGCTGTTTTCCGGTTGGTATACGGCTTTTGACGCGGTTCAAGCGTTGGTGCTTCACCGTAAGGCGACGCGCCCGCTGCTGATTACCCTGGTGGGGCTCGGTGCGTTTTTGCTGGGCTATCGGTGTCAGGGCGCCGTGTTGATGCTTTTGTACATACCGGGGGATATCCTCGGAAAAGCGGCGGCAAAAAAAGTAGAGCGCACCATTCGCTCGCTGGGGGATTTGCGGCCGGAGCGTACGCGCCTGGTGCGCGAAAACGCGGAGGAATTTGCCGATCCCGCCGACATTGAGCCGGGGGATGTTTTGTGCGCGCTGACGGATGAAAAAATTGCCGTGGACGGCGTTGCACTGACGGCGGGGCAAATCGCACCGTCTGTCCTCTCCGGGGAGGCCGGTACGCGGAAAATTTCCGCCGGGGCCGTGGTGCACAGCGGCGCGCTGAACCTCGGCGGGCGGTTTTATTACCAAGCGACCAAAAAAGCGGCTGATTCCGCGGTGGAAACGGTCATTGCCCGTGCCGAACAAGCGGCTGCGCGAAAGGCCGGAAATGTTGTGCTGGCGGAAAAAATCGGAAAGATCTACACCCGCATCTTGTACACTGCGGCGATTTTATGGCTGCCGATCGGCTGTCTGTGGTTGGGACGCGGTTTCGGGGAGAGCGCATATATATCATTACTGTTGTGTCTGATCGGCGAAATCGGCACACTGTCGGAGTCGTTGTCGCTGTGCTATTTTGCGGGGGTTGCGGCGCTGGCCGTACGCGGTGTTTTGGTAAAAAGCGCGGCAGTGCTGGCGGGACTTCGCAAAATGCGCGGCGTCATCTTTGATAAAACCGGCGTTTTAACGGAAAGCGAGTATACGGTGCGCGAAATCGTACCGCATAATAATGTGGATAAAGCCACGCTTTTACGCTATGCCGCCACGGCCGAGCAAATCAGTCGGCACAGCATTGCCCGTGCCATTTTGAAAACCGCGGGGGAGAAAAAGCTGCCGCCTGCGGAGCATCAGCAAAAAATTGACGGCGAGGGCGTATGTGTTTTTGCAAAGGGGAAGCGCATTTTTGTCGGAAATGAGCATTTAATGCGCCGCGCCGGTATTCGTGCCCTGCCGTATCACGGCACGGGTGTGGTATGTTTTGTGGGCGTGGACGAGGCCTATTTGGGTTGTATCATTCTCACCGATCCTTTGCGCAATACCGCGGCCAAAACGGTGGACGGTTTGTTCAAAGGCGGCGTGCAATTTATCGATTTGGTTTCGGGCGACAATGAAGAAAATACGCAAGCCGTCGCCGCGCAACTGGGACTGCATCGGGTGTTTTTCGACCTGGACGCGCAGAGAAAACGCCAAATGGTGGAAAAGATCATGCGTCACAACCGTTTCGGCGGCAAAACCGCCTTTGTGGGGAATGCGGCGCAGGACGAAACCTGTTTGGCGGCGGCGGACATTTCTTTTGCCGTGGATAAGTCGGGGGTGCAGGCGGAAAAACATCATGTGCTTTTGTTGTCGGGCGATCCGTTTGGCGTATTGCAAAGCTTTTTGATGTCGCAAAAAAATCATCATGCGGTTTGCGCCAATACGTATTTATCGGTCGCAATGAAAGTGCTGATGCTCGCTTTGCTGTTTGCGGGCGCGGGTCATTTGTGGCTGTTTGCGGCGATCCGAGCGGTATGGAGTATTTTTTGTATGATCAATGCGGGGCGGTGTTTACATGTCGAAGAATAACAGATTTTCAGAAAAAGTCTATCGGGCAGTTTGTAAAATCCCGCAAGGGAAAGTGGCCACCTACGGTCAGATTGCCGAGTATATCGGTTGCCCGGGCGGCGCCCGTGCGGTCGGCACCGCGCTGCATAATAATCCCGACGGTGATCGTGTGCCCTGCTATCGTGTGGTCAACGCCGCAGGGTGTTTGGCGCCCGGCTTTGCATTCGGCGGCAGCGGCGAGCAAAAGCGCCGCTTGCAGGCGGACGGCATTGAGGTCAGAGGCATTTACGTGGATCTTGAAAAATATTTATGGAAAGAGGAAGAAAAGTGACGGCAAGAGAAGAATTTTTATCGTTGTATCAAAAGTATATTACGCGGGAAGGCGCCGAGCAATTGTTGGAATATTTG
>CAKRPM010000246.1 GCA_934378025.1 uncultured Eubacteriales bacterium
GTTGAGCAGTCCGTTCCGTTTGACGGCATTAAAATGGAAAACGGCGTGCTGGAATTTACCGATCAAGAGCTTCTGGGTTATGAAGAAGGCTCACTGACCAAAAAGGAAAAGGCAAAGTTTCTTTTGCTCTCTCCCCTGGTCAATTCCATTATAAAATTTGCATTGATCGGGCTGGGGCTGATCGGCGGCATCTTTTGGCTGATCTCGGCGCTGGTACCCGGTTTTTCCAATGCGATGACCGGCAGTCTGTACAGTGTGTTTACCACCATTACGGCGGCGATTAACAACATTTTCCCCATTTCGATGATGGAAATTGTCATTTTGCTGACGCTGCTGGGCTGGCTGGGCTACCTCGCCTTTATCATCGTGCGGTTCGTGCAGGTTCGCAAAAAAGGCGGAAAATTGCTCGGATGGCGTTTGTGGATCCAGTTCGGATATGCAACGCTTGCCGTCGTCATGACCTATACGTTGTTTTACAGCTTCGGGTACGGGCTGGCGTCCAAGCGCACCTCCTTTGTCAAGCTGGCCAAAGACGCGGACGGCAACGCCTTATACAGCAACAATCAATACACGCAGGTAGAGCTGACGGAAACCATGCTGTACCTGTCCGATAAAATGAACAATCTGGTCATTACGACGCAGCAAAACGCCGACTCGGCCGATACCGGTATTTTCTATTTGCAAAAGACCGCGGCCTCGCGTTACAGCCGCACCGGAAAGACCTCGACCAAGGCGCTGGCCAAAGCGGTCAATGAAGCCTTTAAGCTGGCGGGCGAATCCATCCCCGCGCTGAAAGGGCCGTCCATCACCGTGAAAGAAGCACTGGCCAGTCCGATTTACACCTCCATGGGCATCGGCAGCCTGTATTCCCCGCTGACCGGTGAGGTGATTGTCAATCCTTATTTCCCCGAGGTCAGTGTTCCCATGCTGGTGGCCAAGGCCATTGCCAAGGAGCGCGGCTTCCATTCCGACGCGCAAGCCAATTTGATTGCCTACCTTGTTTTGACCCAATACAGCGATGTGCCCTATCTGCAATATTCCGCTTACTTTAACGCGTATCTGACATGCGGCAGCATGCTGACCCGTCAAAGTGCCAGCGTATACGCCACCATTTCGGGCGCGTTGAAGAGCAATGTGAAAAAAGAAGCGATTTATTACGTAAAACGCATCGATTCCCTCTTCGGCAACAAAAACTCGCTGTCCTATGTTGACAACAACGCCAGCACTTCGGATGATAAGTACAAAGAATATCCGATGCTGATGGTGGCCTATTACAGAGATAAAATCGCACCGAGCCTGACGGTGAAGGAAACCAACTTCGGGCTGTACATTAACTGTCTGATTGAGCAATATCAAAAGGACAGCGACTTCCAGCAAAATATCACCACGGTCACCGAGAAATATAATCAATATATAGAAGAAAACAAGACCGAGGTGCTGGATCCCGACGGCAACAAGGTGGAAACCACCGCCGCCGCATCCTAACTCTTTCAATTTCATCAACAAAGCCGTATGCCAAGCGTACGGCTTTGCTGTTATCAAGGAGCATTATGGCCAAGAAAAATCTTCAAAAAATCATCAAATCCAAGCGGCTGGGGCAGTGGATTCGGGTCAACATTCGCTTTACCCGCCGCAAAATCCGCCGTTTTTTCACCGGCGAGCATTTTCGCAAGAGCGCGGGCGGGAGCTATGCCAAGCGGTTGTATGCCGTGTCGGCGATCGGCGTGGTGTGTATCGCCGCGCTGTTCGGCGTGCGCGCATACGTGCGGCGGTATGAAAACGGTGAACGCCTGATTGTGCAAAAGCTCAGTTACACTCAGGACTATGACAAACGCATCGCCTATTTCCGAACGCTGGAACGTCTGGGGGCTTCCAACCATCTGTGCGTCAGCGTTAAAACCACGGCGGGCAATAACTTCACCCGCCGCGACACATCGCTGCAGTCCGGCGGCGTCAATTTAAAGCTGACCTTTAAGGACGGGACAAACTGTGAGCTGGCCCTGCAAAACCGCCATCATCCGGACGCGTTTTTTGCCGGACGGGAAAGCAACTTTTTTGTGACCCTCCCCTTCGGCTATACGCCCTTCGACATCGGCGAATGTGCCCTGGTGCTCACCCCGGGGGCGGACGGCAGTTACGGTTCATGGAGCTGCGACTGGGCAAACGTTTCCGTTTTGCTGGGCGGTCAGCGCGTCACCATCGCGCGCGAAAGCTGGAGCACCGCGACCCAATTCGGCGCGGGCAATGACCGTGTGCGCAGCATAACAC
>CAKRPM010000247.1 GCA_934378025.1 uncultured Eubacteriales bacterium
GTTTATTACAATGCCGTACCGCTGGGCGACGGTATGACCACCTTTACCGCACAATTGACCACGGCAGACGGTACGCCGGTCGGCAATGCCTACACCGTGAAGATTGTTAAAGAGCTTCTCGCTGTAAAGGTTAACGATACCAGCAGCATGACCGAGATGGACGCTTCGGCTCCGGATTACAATACCGATAAACCGTATGCGGCCTACTTCGAGGGTCAAATCACCGCTTCGAGCACCTACCTCTCCGACTTCGTCAACAACGTTGATATGAAGATTTTGGATTACGGTATGTACTACGGCAATGATATGGATGCCATGACAGATCTTGACGGTTATGTCGGCGGCGTTTATACCAAAGACTCCAAGAAGGTCGGCGAGCAGAAATCCTATGCTGCCGATACCAACGGTTTGGATAAGGTTTATCAGACCTACTCCTTCCGCTTCAAGTTCATCGCGCCGAACAAATATCGTTACGGCAAGATGTATCTGACCTACTCCGTTGCCGGTCAGACGTACACGGTTTACAGCGATGTTTGCACGCTGTACAGCGGTACGATCGGCGAATAATATTCAAATTTCAGATGCAGAAAGTAAACCACTCCGTTCTTCGGAGCGGAGTGGTTTGAAAAAACTCTTTACAATAAGTCTTGACAAGCAAGAAATGGTTTGCTATACTTATTGTAGTTTAGTATCTTTTTCGGAGGTATAATAATGAAAAAAGAATATACTGCTCCTGAATTTGAATATATCAATCTGTCTATGCCGTCTATCATGGACATTGATTTCGGCGGTATCGGTTCAACAAAGATTGAAGAGGACGATTTGGACGACTAAGCTCCATATTGCTTCGTTCAACGGGAGTACTTATTAAAAAATCAAGCGCCTACACAATTGTTGTAGGCGCTTCTTTTTCTGTAAAAACGCAGTATTTTAAGAGTTTACGGTTAAAATCGGGCAGCTGCTTTGATTACCAAAAGAAAAAGCGGCAAAAAACGGACTATTCTTTAAAAAAATACTTTGTGAAAAAGCATTTATTAAAAGACGTTTTTGGGGGAAGCACTTAAAGGCGCTTTTTTACGGAAAGCGTTTTTTAAAAAAATTGCGGTGGCAACACCGCACCGTCGGGCGCGGCAAAACACAAAGCGGCAAAGTGCATGCCGATTTTTTTAAAATAAAGAGCCGCAAACATCCATAGTCCGATGTCAAAAAAATCATAAGCCCTTAAACTTTTCAAAAATATAAAAAAATCCTTGACAAACGAAGGAAAAATAGGTATAATCTTTAATGTTCCTATTGTACGGTGAACCCAGTCAGAAGTAAAGATGCTGGTGTGGCTCAATGGCAGAGCAGCTGATTTGTAATCAGCAGGTTGATGGTTCGACTCCGTTCACCAGCTCCATAGGGGAGAGTTCCCGAGTGGCCAAAGGGGGCAGACTGTAAATCTGTTGCGCGAGCTTCGATGGTTCGAATCCATCCTCTCCCACCATACGTTTTTTAGCGTGATCCGGTTCGGAAAGTTTTGCGATCACGTTTTATAAATAATAATATAATTTATTTTGTTTTTCGAAAGAACCTGCCCGCGCGCAGGTTTTTTTATTATTATCGAATTTTGAATTTTTAGCATTTTTTTCTTTTCTACATATCAAAAAACGAAAAATCGGTGAAACCGCGGGAATGGACACACCGACTTTCAGCGGCGATGTTTGTCCAAAAAAACACAAATCATCCGATTTTTGGAGAACAGATATACCGCTGCGACATTGAACCCTGCCAAAAGAGGTAAAAGGCACTAAAATCTGTCAAGAACGAGCGGAATGTGGCAAAGGACGCTTGCCAAAAAAATCGGCAGCAATGTGGGGGCGGACGCGCCGTCTGCCGGACAGACCATCCTTGTCGGAAAAGCGCAAAAAAGCGATGGGATTTCCAGAGAGCGAATACATCGGTTGGCGCATTGATGAGTTTTCGCTGATGAGTTAGTACATGGATGATTTTTGTAAATTGCAAAAATTATAGGGATCCGGCAAGAACGGATCGGCAAAATTGCAGCAAATGATGTTTGAGAGAAAAGCGTGAAAATCAGTTGTTCTTGCGGACGTATCCAAAAGGGGAGGACGCTGAAAAAATATGGGACCGTTATTCGGTCGGACGGGGGAAACAATGAATCAAAAAAATAATCAACGACATTTCGGCACACGCTGGGGCTTTATTTTGGCTTCGGTCGGTTCTGCCGTGGGCATGGCCAATGTGTGGGGCTT
>CAKRPM010000248.1 GCA_934378025.1 uncultured Eubacteriales bacterium
GTGTACAGCGGCGAGCAAATTCATGCCTACGGAAAATGGATCCATCATGCGACATACGGAAAACAATTCGTGTGCGAAGAAATTGAAAAGAGCTTTCCGGGCGAGCAACTGGGTATTTTGAAATTTTTGGCTTCCGGCGCCATTCGGGGAATCGGAGCCGTTACGGCACAGCGTTTGGTGGAAAAATTCGGCGACGATACACTGGATATCATTGAGAATGAACCGCTTAAAATGACGGCAATCCGCGGCATCAGCGCGGATCGTGCCATTCAAATCAGCGACGCGTTTCGACTGACGGTGGGCATGCGCGAGGTCTTGATGGCGTTGAGCGAATATAATATTCCGCCGGCCGTTGCGGTTCGGCTTTATAAACAATACGGCTCATTTTCCGTAAAAATCTTGGAGGACAACCCCTATCGCCTTTGGGAAGAAATTGACGGTTTTACCTTTCAAAAGGCAGACGAGGTGGCCACAATGCTCGGCTTTGAAACGCTGAGCGAGTCGCGGGTATTTGCACATGTGAAATATGTTTTGCGGCACAATCTTCAAAACGGACATACGTTTTTGCCGCTGCCCACGTTGGTGACGCTGACGTCCAAACTTTTGGATTCGGATGAGGAAAGCATCCTGATTGCCGTGGAAAATATGTGTGAACGGCAAATTTTAAAACAAATCAAAATTCGGGAGATCGATGCCGTATATTTGATGGAATTTTATCAATATGAGCAATATATTGCGGGGCGCTTGAGTCAGATGGCCGAATTTCCGGAAGAAAAGGTTGACGATATCGAGCGAAAAATCGATCAGCTGGAGGAAAGCCTGGATATTCGCTATGCCGAAAACCAACGGCTGGCCATTGCCGGCGCCATTGAACGCAATGTGATGATTTTAACGGGCGGCCCCGGCACCGGAAAGACAACGGCGCTGCGCGGCATCATCGTACTGCTGGAACAATTGAAGATCAAATTTGAACTTTGTGCGCCGACCGGACGGGCGGCAAAACGGATGAGCGAGCTTTGCGGGCGGAATGCGCAAACCATTCACCGTCTGCTGGAGGTGGATCCGGGAAAACGGGACAGTTTTGCCAAAAATGAGCAAAATCCTTTGAAAACCGACGCGGTGGTCGTGGATGAAACGTCCATGGTGGATGTCTGCTTGTTTTCCGCTTTGTTGCGCGCCGTGCGGCCCGGCACAAAACTGATTTTGGTGGGGGACGCCGATCAGCTTCCGAGCGTCGGCCCCGGCAACCTGTTTCGGGATATTTTGCGCAGCAGGAAAATTTTCACCGTCTCGCTGACGGAAATTTTCCGTCAGGCGGGGCAAAGCCGAATCATTGTAAACGCCCATAAAATCAATCAGGGTGAAATGCCCCTGCTGCAAAACAGCGATGATTTCTTTTTTGTTCCCAAAAATAATAATGACGCAATCGCCGCTGCGGTTTTGAAATTGGTGACTGAGCGTATTCCGAAGGTGTATCACCGTGATTTGTTCCATGGCGTGCAAATCATTTCTCCGACGAAAAAGACCGCGGCCGGGACGGTGATGCTCAACGAGCTGATTCGGAAAAAAATCGGTATGCTGCAGGATGAAAAGGCAGGATGTAAACAGGGCGATCGAATTTTTTGCGTCGGCGACAAAGTGATGCAGGTGCGCAACAATTATGATATTGAAGTAAACCGTTCGGACGGCGGGCAGGAAGCCGGCATTTTTAATGGGGATATCGGCATCATTGAAAAGATTTCTCATAAAAACAAAACGCTTTCTATTCGCTTTGATGAGCGCGTGGCGGAATATCCGTTTGAAAATTTGGAGGAGCTTGATTTTGCTTATGCGGTTACGACGCATAAAAGCCAGGGCAGCGAATTTGATATTGTCGTGCTGTCGCTGGCGGAGGGAACGCCGCTGCTGCAGTATCGAAATTTGCTCTATACCGCGGTGACGCGCGCAAAGGAATTGCTGATTATTGTCGGCAGTGAAAACACCGTGCGTAAGATGGTGGCCAACAATAAGCAAACCAATCGCTTTTCGGGATTGCGGTATCTGTTGGAGGCAATATGAAAGACTTGCTTTTTCCCAACCGTTGCATTTTCTGCGGTGCGCTGATGCAGGCGGACAAGCTGATTTGCAGAGAATGTGCCGCACAGGATATCATGATCGTAGGCTCGGTCTGTAAATTTTGCGGATTGTCAACAGAACGTTGCGATTGCGGAAAACGCCGATATTTTTACGAACGGAGAATTG
>CAKRPM010000249.1 GCA_934378025.1 uncultured Eubacteriales bacterium
GCCTACAGTAAAGCCGCTGAGCTTTCTTTGGAGGACGACCGTTACAGTGTAGCGGGCAGCTCCGTGCAGACCTTGGATACCATTCAAGAGCTGTACTGGACGACCAAGGGCAGCAATGATATGGCGGTGGCCTCCTTTATCAGCGATACCGAAAAGGAAAAGGCAGTTACCAAGTTGTTCAATACATATAAAGGAAGCGACGCGGTTGCGCAGTACGCCATGATGGGCATTACGGTAGAGGATTTGCCGCAGATGTTTGAAAGTGCGCAAGGCGCAAAATGGGACTTTGTCGGATATCCGTACGGCGCGATGACGGAAAACATCATCCGTTCTTCCGAGCCGACCGACGGCGTATACTATGAAGAGAACGGCGAGGATACGGTCGGAATGTACACTGCCGGATGGGCAAGCGGTTTTGCCGTTATGGAACGGTGCCAGACGCCGGCCATCGCACTTCGCTTTGCCGAGGATTATACCAAGGCGTGGAATGAAAATTACGAATCTTCCTTCATGTCGCTGCTGAGCGATGCGCAGAAAGCACGCTATGAAGAGATGAAATCCAATATGGGTATCACGTTCTACGAATCGATGATGACGCATGCTTCGGAAGCGTCCAGCGCATATCCGGGCGCCGCGAGCAAGACCAGCTCGGATCAGTTGAATGCAATGTCAGAGTTTACGGCTTCGCCTGAACTGTTCACACAACTGATTTATGCAAAGGATACGTCGCTGTCGTCCTACACTGCCAGAAATTATCCGAAATGGAGCAGTTACTTTACCACTGCTCGGGCAGACGGTATGGCAGCCAGTTACCAACTTGCCAGAGTCATGTTCAATTATTAGGATTTTAAAAAGCAGCCGTGTTTTCACGGCTGCTTTTTTGTTATAAACCGATAATCCTTATACATACTATTATCAAAATAACAAATACGGGGGTGACCCTTGAAAAACGAAACCTGTAAACAACCGCGGGTACTGCGCGCCGTAATTGTCATGCTGCTGTTTTTAATTGTGACGGCTGCATTGGTGGCGGCAAACTTTTTGGTGTACAGCGGTCAGGATCCTTATACCAGCTTATCAGAACGGCTGAAGCCGTCATTTTATTATCATACGGTATTGATCATTTTAATTTCATCGTTGCTGTATACGCCCTTTTCCTACGGCATTTCCAATTATTTTTCGCAGGGGGCACGCCGCAATCCGAAATTCGGCGATATTTTCTTTATGTTTTGCCGACCGCTTCTTTTTGTAAAAGCGGTATTGCTGCGCTTGTTGATTTGGGTGATCCGCGGCCTGTATCAGGTGGCGGCGCTGCTGCTGGGGGTATTGGCGGAGGGCGTTTTGTATATCGCCATGCTGATTTGGCAAAAGCAAAATGTTCTGAATATGTCGATTCGAGAGCTCTTGCAGCAAATTGAAAATGCCATTGTGCGGCAGCGTTTTTTGTACTTCAGTATTTTTATCTGGTGCATTATTTTGCTTGCGTTTTTGCTGTTTTATGTTCGATTTATGTTTTGCAAATATGCTTTGCTTCGCTTTGAAGAACTGAGCATTTTAGAGGCTTTTCGCATCGGTTTGTTTGCCACCCGCGGAAGATTGTTTTCGATATTAAGGTATTACTTGACGTATATTTCCTATTATGTTCTTTTGTTTGCCACCTTTGGTTTGTTGTATGTTTTTTTAAAGCCTTATCACGAGGAAAACTTTTCCATTTATGCCATGCGGTTGGTAGAACAGGCAAGAGGGGATTATTTTACTTGGCGAAGCCGCAAAAAGTCTTGACAAAATGCGACAAATCGGATATGATATATAAAAATGAAGTATCAAGAGTGGTGGAGGGACTGGCCCGATGAAGCCCGACAACCTGCCGTTTCGGTAAGGTGTTAAATCCTGCGGCAATTGCCGATAGATATGATAAAAGTATCTTTTCTGTATTGCAAACGCTCTTGGTAGGCCGAGGGCGTTTTTTTATTGCCCGTAAATAAAGGAGAGAATATTATGGCAAGAAAATGGTTTTTTACATCGGAATCCGTTACGGAAGGACATCCCGATAAAATTTGTGATTTAATTTCCGATGGGATTTTGGACGCTATGTTGGCGCAAGATCCAAATTCGCGCGTCGCCTGTGAAACTACGGTTACCACGGGTCTGGTGCATATTATGGGGGAAATTACAACCCAGGCGAATGTGGATGTTGCCCAAATCGCACGGGATACGATTCGCCGCATCGGATATGAT
>CAKRPM010000250.1 GCA_934378025.1 uncultured Eubacteriales bacterium
TCGGTAATCTGACCGAGCTTGCGCGCCAAAAATCCGTCCAACATATCGGTCAGCGCCGCCAATATAAAAGTAATTGCCGCCAAAATTACGCCGTACGGCATCGATCCGTCGCATCCTTTCAAATAAAAGAAAACAAAGACGGGTACCATAAAAAGACGTAGGGCTGTTAAAGTATTCGGTATGTTCATTTTCATTCCTCTATTTCATTAAATCTTTTGCAGGCGTCAGCTGCACAATTTCTTTAAAAATCATGGTGGATTGAATGGTCTTTTGGGAAATGGGGCCGTCGCTCTTTCGATCGGTTGTCGCGGACAAAACGCCCACGATCGTACACAGTACAAACACGACGACCGCCCCTTTCAGCACACCCGCCAAAATACCGCCGATTTGATTGATCTGTTTGCCCAGCGGCAGCAGATTGCACACCGCGCTTAAAAACTTTGCCGCCACAACGCAAAGAATACTCAGCAAAATAAACAGAACGATAAAAGCGATTGCTGTACTTATTGTTGCGGAAATCGGATCGGCTATGCAAGCAACCAATTCCTTTTTCGCGGAATTGCCCTGTTTCGTCGCACGGTCGATAATTTCCTGCGGGTCGATATCGGCAACGGCCAGCAACTCGCGCAGTGCCGACGGCATTTGCTCGATTTCCTTGGCCACGTCCACATTTTCCAGCGCCGTTTCGTACGAGCCGACCTTGCTGCCCGCAATCGTACTGATGACGAAATTTTCCACCGGCTTATGCACAAACGCCTGATCGATATAGCCGCCGACCACGCCCTTTAAAGAAATGGCGCCGACAAATGCCAGCAACACGCCGGCCAGGCCGAACAGGGTTTTGATCAGCCCTTTTCGATATCCGCGCCAAGCGCAAAATGCCAAAATGGCCACAATCAAAAGATCCCAAACAACTCTCATGATATTCCCCTCTTTCCTATTGTATATCAGTATATACCGCTTTGGAAGCGTAAATGTCAAACAAATTGTTTTTACCGCTTAGGCAAACTCGTTTCACACTGCCCGCATTTTCTTTTTCATACAAAATTTTGGAAGAGTCGGCGGAACAGACATACGTCTTTTGTTCGCCGAGCAGCGCGATTTGTCCGTCGCACACGCTCATATAATCAATACATTCCGTCAGCTCCACCGCCTGGGTTTGCTTGCCGTTATTGTCCACAATGCAAAGCGTGCATGCACCGCGGCGGCTGTCCGACACGGCCAGCACACTGTATCTTTCCTGGGACAGATCAAATTGTTGAATAAAAGCGTTTTCCGGTGTAAAGGTGTTTTTCTTTTCACCCTTTGCATTATAAAAGGAAAGGCTGTTTGCCTGCAATACCGCCAAATTCCCGGCGCTTTTATAGGCAATTTTCAGCGGCAGTCCCTCTTCCAGCGGCACCGACCAATAAATTTCTTCCTGATCCGTGCGTACGCAGACCAATTCCGCCTGCGCCGTCTCGCCCGACGTGTTATAACAGGACAGCGCCACCGACTGATTATCCGGTGAAATTTCAGCACTCAACAGGTACCGATCGGTACTGTTCCAAGTAAATACCTCTTCAAAATTGTGATCAAAAACCAACAGCGTATTCTTGTAACGGTCGGACTGTGTGATCACCGCCAGATACCCCTTTTTGTTCATCGAAACGCTCAAAATGGGATGATCCGTTGTCTTTTCAAAAACGACGGCGAAGGAATTGGTCACCAATATCCGATTGCCGCCCCGATCGTATGTTACGACAAAGCGATCCGTCGTAAGCACCTCCGGCGCGGTAAAGCCGGTATTGACCGAAAAAAATCGGGTGCCGCGGTTGTCCATGATGGTAAGCTTCGAGGGCGTCAGATAGACCAGACCGTCTTTAAAGGGTGCAATTTTTCCGTCCTCGTCATAATCAAATTCAATGCTCTCCCCCGTGCGCGAGCTGCCGTCGGAAATGCCCAAATCGATTTTCGCCATCAAACGGCGAAAATTATCCATATTGATATTATCTCGATTGGCAATCACCAGACCGATCAGCACAATTGCCAGCGCCATCAGCAGCAAATATCGGCTGAACCGCAGCGCAAATTTGGAGCGGCGCAAAAATTGCTCGTCCATCGGTTGCGCCTCGTTTTCTTCCGACGGCACCTGCGGGGTGTCATCCGTCCATCGGTTCATACGCATCCTCCTTTTCCGGCAGTCTGTAAAACACACGACTGAGATACAGTC
>CAKRPM010000251.1 GCA_934378025.1 uncultured Eubacteriales bacterium
CAGCAGATATACGATACCGATAATTAAGAAAATTACGATAAAGTACATCCAAGACATAGCGGATGCCGTGGCAAAATCGAATTGGTTAATCGATGTTTGAATTAACGTTAACAGCGTGTTGTTGTTGCTGGAGAAAGAGTCGATAATCGTGTAAACAACGTTAACGACAATAATCGGCGATACACTCGGGAAAGTGATCAACCAGAATGTTTCCCAGCCGGTCGCACCCTCAACATCAGAGGCCTCATACAAAGACGGGCTGATCCCCTGCAACGCAGCCAAGAACAACAGAATTTGAATACCGGAATCCCAAATAATATTGAAAATCTTATCGGAAACCTGCGTCATATAATTCAAAATCGACTCCGGCAAACCGGAATTTTTCAGAATTTCCGTGGCATCCATTACCTTAAAAAGTGTTCCGCTGGCGATATTTCCTTCCAAAACATTGTTCGCGTCGCTCTCAGCGTTAAATGCTTTCATAACAACACCGGTCGTAACGATTACCGGCAGGAAGAAAATTGCACGCGCCACACCGCGGCCGATAAACTTTCTGTTCAGCAGTACCGCAACGAACAAGCTGAAAACGATAATAACCGGAACATTGACCAACAAATCGGACAATGTTTTACTCAGCGCCTGAATGAAGTTTGCATTGCGCAGCGCCTCGACATAGTTGTCAAAGCCGGTATACGTCGTCGCATAGTTTTGGAACATGTCGATCTTGGAAAAAGAGAAATTCAGCGACATCAACAACGGCTGCAAGAAGAAGAACAAAAAGCCCATAAACCACGGCAATACGAACATAAAGCCGACAAATCCCTGGCGTTGTTCGTAGGAGATACCGCCGCGCTTTTTCTTCAGCTTCGGCGCATTTTCATCCACATTTGCCGCTTTTTTCTTGTTTTCTTCCTTGGCACTCTTCTTGGCAGCAACCTTTTTATCTTTAATTTGCTTTTTCTGTGCCTTTTTAACGATTTTCAACCGCGCTTTTCTAAGGCGTTTCGCTTCCTTACTGGCGGGATCCAAGGTGGCAAGCTTTTGCTCAATGTCCTCCACGGTGATTTCCACCGCTTCGTCCAGCTCAAATGCTTTTTTGTTTTCTGCCATTATTTGTCACCTCCTACAACAGTAAAGTCACGTGCACCGATTTTGACGCCTTTATATGTCACGTCGCTTTCGCCGTAATTTACATATACAACCGCGCCGTTTGCAAAGGTCGAAATCTTCAACGTGTCGGATACAATCGTATAACCCGTCATTGCCGACGTCCCTACCGCCTTATAAACCGGACTCAGCCGTTTATAAGCATTTTGAATATCTTCTCCCAACAGGGCATACTCGGTAGAGTAATAATTGTTATAGGAAGTATCTTTCAAATTGCTGGAGGACTCGTGCGACAAAACCGCATACAGTCCCACGCCGTATTGTGCCGAACGAAGCAGCACATCTTCCGTCTCCGAACTCAAGTTGTACGCCGGACCGGACAAACGAACCAAGCCGCGCAGCGCAAGATAGTAGAACGGTGCCTCTGTCTCGGCAAAATAGGTTTTGCTGTTATACAGCGGTGCTTCCACGATATTGTTGACCGCCGGGAATACATACGCATTGCCCTGCGATGAGGTAATCAGTCCGTCCGTGCTTTCCGCCACTTTACTGTACAGTTCGGAAATCTTTTCGGTAGAATGATCACGGGTGGAAACGTCTTCCTTGTTATAGGCCGCATAGGGGGTTTCGCCGATGGACATAAAGGAGTAATCTTTCAATCCCAGACCCGACGCATTGCTGACAAACTGACTGGCCATATTCAGCATCGCCGTCGGATGGAACAGATAATGCGGGGTTTGCTTTCTGTCAACACGGTTGAGCGAAAGCACAAACGGGAAAATCGGTACAGGTGAAAGATCCAAGCCGTAAACCGTCGCATTATATTTCTTATAGCTTCCGGTAGATTTGTAATAATTGGTCAAATCAACGTCCAGCATCATCGGAATACTTAATTCATCTGCTTTTTTCAGCAAACTCTTCATGCCGGATTTTCCGCCCAGTCTACTCTCTGCCTTAACGGAAATTCCCGCAGCATCCTCTAAGCCGCCTTTGTTCCAACCGATCATATTGCAAACCAAGTTATTCACGCCGCCGTCTTTCAACGATTGCAGAATTTCCTCACTTTGCGCAAAGGTTGTC
>CAKRPM010000252.1 GCA_934378025.1 uncultured Eubacteriales bacterium
GGTATGGACCCCCTCTAACGCTGTTTTGCGTTTGGACGGTTTTGCTGCAAATCCGAATTTTAAAATGTACGGATATTCGCCGACCAGCTCCGGCACATTGATTGCTTTAGAGCTTGACAACCTTTACTATAATGTCAATGTGGCTTCCAAGAGATGGTGGCAGTATGATCAGGGCAACAACCTGGGCGCACTGCAAATCACCAACTCCTACGCCAACTATGCCAGCATGCCGCAAACCGTCATGACGGACGATACCTTCCGCGGCTCTCGCCTGGTCATTGACAATTTCTATGAAAACTGCACACAGCTGACCGAGCTTGCCGACCAGCATCAGCAGGGCTATCAAAAGCGGGTTTTCCCGACCACTGCTGCCAATGCTTCTGTCAATTTGCTCGGCAACGGCAAAAAATCTGTTTTGTTCTCCGTTACCAATTCTACCTTTAACGGTCACCCGGGCGCACATACGTTCCGCTTTAATTTTGATAACGCCGGCTATACGGCCTACGGAACGGACAGTGTTCGCGTTACTTTTGAGGGGAACTATTTCTTAAACACCGGTAACTACGGTAAATATGCCAACTATAACGGCGGGCATGTGGCGAAAACCAGTCTGGTTGACACCCTCTCTTTCCAGGACAAAAACCAATTGCCCAAGAACGCCATGACCTTTACCTTCCGGAAAAACAAGATTGAGTATAACGACGTCGGCTTTGAGGGCAAAACCAGCGCGTCCAGCTTCTTCAATGTCAACACGTCCGTGACCACCGATCACACCTGGATTATTAAGGACAATATCTTTAAGTCCACCAATAAGGTGAAAATGCCGCTGGTCAACAATAATAAATATAAGTGGGATACCTCTTCGTTCCTGTGCCTGGACGGCAACGATAACGTTGTTTCCTACGTTAAGGATAACGCCAGCGTCAACGACGTATATGCCGGTGATGATTTCAGCGGCGGTATCAATGAAATGTTTACCCTGACGGGCGGCAAGGATTTGACCATTGCCGCAAACCCGATTCAAGCGATTGTAAACAGCATTTCCGATGTGAAAACGTACATCCCCGCTTCCGTCACCATCGTGCCCAAGAACGGCTGCAAGGTTTATCCGGCCAACGAGCTGTTCTCTTTCCAGGGCGAAAAGGTGCAGTTTGTCGGCATCTATGAGGATGCGACGCTCGGCGCCAAGGTGGACGAACTTTCCGCCACCGAGGCTGACGGCAAATATTTGGTAGCCGAATACAAGGGCAAAACGACCACTTGCCGCGTGGTATATGAAATTCATGTGGCAACCGATGACGAGTATGCCTTCGTGGACGCTTCCGACAGTCATGACAGCTATACCTTTAACGGTCGTACCTATACGTTGGACAGCACCAACCGTTATGCAACGATTTCCGCTGCGGTTGCCGCCAAGAAAAAAGTTTTGGTGATTCTGCCCGGTGTGTACAATGAAAAAATAACCGTGGGACAGAGCTGCGCCATTCTCGGCCCGCATTACGGCGTCAGCCCGAACAATGCGGATATGAGTTTGAACACCGAGTGGGCGGTCACCCCGACGGGTACCGATAACCGTTACACCTTCGATTCAACCAAAGAGGCTGTACTGTCCAACTATATTTACATCACCAATACCGGCAGCCATGTTCAGTTTGACGGTTTGGTAGCCAACAAACTGGAAATTTATATCCATTCTTCTAGCTACACTACAGAAAAAAGCGGCAGAATGTATTATGTATTTTTGGATAATATGTTCGTGCAAAACGAGGATCAGCATTTGGTTTCCGGACTGGGCAGCGTTTCCGCTACCTCGATCGGTATTCAAAACGCCAAACGCTATGACTATTTTAACGAGATCCGCATGGAAAGCGTGAAGGATAAATTCGGTGCGTTGGTTTCCTCCGGTGCGCAGGTTATTGATATCAATCGCGTTTATGTGCACGGAATGAACAGCGGTGCTGTTATCGCCACGCATGCCTCGGCCGGTAAATACGTGCTGCTCTCCCCGGATAAAACCGGTATTAAGGTGACCAATTCCACCTTTGAGGACTGCGGCAATAACGGCAACTGGATCTATCCCAACTATGTAAATATGGACGTAGCCACCACTTGGGGGCAAACGCCGCAAAGCACGCCGGAGTTTTTCCCCAACGGCTTCTATGAAATTTTTGATAACAACACCT
>CAKRPM010000253.1 GCA_934378025.1 uncultured Eubacteriales bacterium
CAAGACGATCAATGCGACCAAAAACTTTGTCACGGTTCCTGCCGGTGCGAAGCTGACCATCGGCGGCGGCACGGTGCATACCGAGTTTAATGTGCTCACGGGACTGACCACCGATTATCTCCCCTCCAGCCCCACGCCTTATCAGTATGCAACGCGCGATTTTTCCACTTATGTTTCCAATTATAAAGATCAGGGCTATACCACGCTGGCCATGCACCCTTATGACAAGAGTTTTTACGGCAGAGACCGTGCCTACGGATATGTCGGCTTTGACGACTATTACGGCGAAACGGAAATCGAGCAAATGGTCAATGTCACCCGCAAGCGGGGCTATATCAGCGACGACAGCTTTGCGGACGCCATCATCCGTCAACTGGAGCAGCACAAAGACGAAAAGACGTTTTTGTGGGGCATCAGCATGGAAAATCATCAAACCTACTATCCGCTGGAGGAAAAGGACATTGAAATTCAAGTGAAAAACGCCTCGCTGTCCGGCAGCACGCTGGACGCGGTGGTCACCTACACCCAGGGCGTTTATCACGCAAATCAGGCGCTGGAAAAGCTGGTAAAATATATCGACGCCCGCGAAAAGGACACCGTGCTGATTTTCTTCGGCGACCATCTGCCGACCCTGGGCGCCAATCGGGAGGCGTATATGAAAACCGGCCTGTTCAGCAAAAACGACGGATACTATTCCAAAGAAGACGCTTTAAAAATGTTCGGAACGCCTTTCATTGTGTACGGCAACTTTGATATGAAGGACGGCATTTTCACCAAAACGGACAATCAAATGTCCTCGTACTATCTGCTGGATGCCGTTGCGCTGAGCACTTCAACGCGCCGCACGCCCTATATGAATTTGCTGCTGGACGAATACCAAAGCGTTCCCTATTACAACAAAAAGCTGCACATGGACAAAACCAAGAAAATCAAAAAGCTTTGCAATATTCACGAAATGATCACCTACGATCGGCTGGTCGGCAAGCAGTTTTCCGACTGACAGACCGCCGACAAAGGAATATTCCTTTGTCCGAAATTTTCATAAAAAAATCATCCCGCTTTTGGTGGGATGATTTTTATTTGTGATGAAAAGCCGCGGTGGTCAACCGGCCGTCTTTTTTTCGGTTGCCATGCGGGCTTTTTATTTCATCTTCATGCAGTACAGCAGCCCGATCGGCAGCAAAATTCCGATCAGCGGCGCGATGATAAAATAGTTTCCGATCCATGCAAAAATCAAGGCGACAACACTGACCGCAAATAAAATAAAACTCTGCTGAAAAGCGAGTTTGTTGAGCTTTTTAAGATTGAGCGCCGTCAGCAAAAACAAAATGCTTTGCGCCAACAGCAAAACCGTCAGCACCATGGCAACGCCGATCCCGCCGGTAATATCGGTGGCGGAGGCAAATAAGCCGTTCATTATGGCGTCCCATATACAAAAAAACAAACTGATAAATGCACCTAAAAGATATAGAACGTTGAGCAGTTTAAAAAGCTTTTTTTTCATATATTCACCCCTTTCCTAAGAAAAGTCTGATATATTGATTGCAGCGCGCCCATTGGCGTGAGCGCCTGCCGCAAAGCCGCTTTATATACTGTTTTGATCGCTGCATACAGCCGCGCCGGAGACCCGACGCACTTATGTGTTACACTCTCGGCATAAGGGTATTGCTTATAAAGTATAACACACTTCGCCCCGATTGGCAAGCCCCCTTTTCCCGCGCCCCGTTTTTGACAAAAAGCGGGACGGTTCGGATGATTGTCAATCAGCCTTGCAACACAATCAAAACTGTGATATACTGGTCTTTTAAGTTCGGAGGGGAAGTCATCTTGAAACTGATTATTGCAGAAAAGCCGAGCCTTGCGCGCAACATTGCCGCCGGCATCGGAACCATGCGCCGAAGAGACGGCTATCTTGAAAATGAAGAATACTTGATCACCTGGGCATTCGGACACTTGTTTTCACTGTGCGATATCGAAAGCTACGCGCCCTCCCGAAGCGGACGATGGGAAATGGACAATTTGCCCTGCTTCCCCGAAACATTTCGCTTTGAGCTGAAAAAAGGAGCGGATAAGCAACCGGACGCGGGCGTCGAAAAGCAGTTTTCCATCATCAAAACGCTGGCCAACCGTGCGGATGTCGACGCATTGATTAACGCGGGG
>CAKRPM010000254.1 GCA_934378025.1 uncultured Eubacteriales bacterium
GGTTTTCCCACCGCACGGCGGACTGACGATCAAAGTGGATATAATTGTACCGTTTTCGTAAATACTCGGAAAAATTTCCTTTGATGCCTCAAAAACCGATTTGGAAATACGTATGTTCATTGAAGAAATATCTTTCAGCATGCCGTTTTCGTAGCGGCTGCCGCAAAACCCGACGCGGCATCCGTTTTTTAAGGTAATATACCCTTGTTTAATTTCATTTTCGTATTTATAAATCGAATTTTCGCAAACTAAAAGAAAGGTACGCTGGATTTCCTCATCGGTCAATAAAATCGGCTTGCCGGTGCCTTTCTCCCGCAAGACAACGTTTTCCACCGAAAGCGTCGCTGTGCTGACACGGCGGCGGCGCAAACGAATTTCGCGAATTTTGGTTTGTTCCTCCGGTGGAAAAAATTGCAAAGCATCCCGAATTTCGGGAGGAAGATAGTTTTCGAGAAGTGCTTGAAGATCTATCATAAGTTGTCCCTCCTCTCACCTATACTTATTGCTCGTCCCTGCCCTTTAGAACAAAGAAATAAATAAATCTGTTTTTGCAATAAAGCATTTTTTCTTAATATTATCAATCGTTAAACTTAAAAAAGAAAGAAACGAGGTAAATTCGGTTGACAATATTAAATTTCATGCTATGATATTTAATATTATAAGTTTTGAAAGGGGTATCTTTTTGAAAACAGATATTCAGGAAATATTCGGTTCGTTGGTATTCAGCGACAAAGTAATGAAGCAGCGCCTGCCCAAAGAAACCTACAAGGCGCTTAAAAAAACCATCAAAGACGGCAAAAGCCTGGACAAAAATATTGCGGACGTACTGGCCAGCGTATTAAAAGACTGGGCCATTGAAAACGGCGCCACGCACTTTACCCACTGGTTTCAGCCGTTAACCGGCATCACCGCGGAAAAGCATGACAGCTTTATCACACCGGACGGTGCGGGCGGCGTTATTATGGAGCTTTCGGGCAAGGAACTGATTAAAGGAGAACCGGACGCCTCCTCGTTTCCCTCCGGCGGACTGCGTGCCACCTTTGAGGCCAGAGGATATACGGCATGGGACCCCAATTCAAATGCCTTTATCAAAGACGCAACATTATGTATTCCGACCGTATTTTGTTCGTACAGCGGTGAGGCGCTGGATAAAAAAACGCCGTTGCTGCGCTCCATGGAGCTGATCAGCAAGCAAGGCATGCGCATTATCAATTTGTTCGGGAACGAATCGGGCGCCACGCGGATTTTAACCACGGCCGGTGCGGAGCAGGAATATTTTTTAATTGATAAATCCATGTTTGACGCGCGCGAAGATTTGATTCTTTGCGGTCGAACGCTTTTCGGTGCAAAGCCTCCGAAAGGACAGGAGATGGACGATCATTATTTCGGAACCATCAAACCGCGCATTTCGGAATATATGAAAGATCTGGACAGAGAGCTGTGGAAGCTGGGCGTTCTGAGCAAAACCAAACACAACGAAGTCGCCCCTGCACAGCACGAGCTTGCCCCCATTTTTACCAATACCAACATCGCCAACGACCACAATCAATTGACGATGGAAATTATGAAAAAAATCGCCGCCAAGCACAATATGGCATGCCTGCTGCATGAAAAACCGTTCGAGGGCGTTAACGGCAGCGGAAAGCACAACAACTGGTCCATCGCCACCAACACCGGCGTCAATTTATTGGAGCCCGGCGATTCCCCGATGGAAAACGCGCAGTTTTTGCTGTTCTTATGCGCCGTAATCCGTGCGGTAGACGAGCATCAGGATCTCTTGCGCATATCGGCGGCCACGGCCGGGAACGACCACCGCTTAGGCGGAAACGAAGCGCCGCCCGCCGTTGTCTCCATGTTTATCGGAGAGGATCTTGAGGAAATTCTGGAATGTATTGAAAAAGATGAAAGTTATGTAAAAAAAGACGCCGAGATTATACGCGTCGGCGTGCATACGCTGCCGAAATTCCCTAAGGATACCACCGATCGTAACCGTACCTCCCCCTTTGCCTTTACCGGGAATAAGTTTGAATTCAGAATGCCGGGTTCCTCGTCCTCCATTGCCGGTCCGAATACCTTTTTAAATACCATGGTGGCCGATGTACTGGCGCAATTTGCGGACATTTTGGAAAATGCGGAAGATTTTAACGAAACGCTGCAC
>CAKRPM010000255.1 GCA_934378025.1 uncultured Eubacteriales bacterium
GCGGCCACCGCCGCCTTGGCATTTTCGCCCACGACGTTATCATCCGCGGCAAAAACCACCTCTTGTCCCAACAGCTCGCTCAACCGTTTGGCAACGGGTGCCAGCGAAAGCTCGGGCTTCGGCTCGCCCTTCGGCTTGCCCAAGTGAGAACAAAGAATGACGCGACCACCGTCGGCGATCAGCTTTTTAATGGTCGGCAGTGCCGCCACAATCCGATTTTCGTCGGTGATAACGCCCTCTTTCAACGGAACGTTGAAATCGCAGCGTACCAACACTCTCTGTCCCTTAACGGAAATGTCATCCACAGTTTTTTTATTGTATGCCATGTCCTTTTCTCCTTTATAAATTCATTTGATGTAATTGTAGTATATTTTCGTCGGTTTTTCAAGTATTTAACACGGTTTTTAGTAAATTTTCCAAAATAAAGAAAAAAGCGGCTGTGATTTTAATAAATTTGCAAAATTCTATGGAAATTTTCCGAAAGTATAGTATAATGTTAGGTAATAACCTTTAAGGAGAATTGCAAAATGGGATTATTTACAAAAATGTTCGGCACCCGCTCGGATCGTGAGGTCAAGCGGCTGATGCCGATGGTAGACGAGGTTTTGGCGCTGGAGGGCGAATTTGCCGCCATGAGCGACGATGAGCTGCGCGGCATGACCGATCAATTGAAAGCGCGCCTTGAAAACGACCCGGAGCTCACCCTGGACGATATTTTGCCGCAGGCATTTGCCACCGTGCGGGAGGCCTCTTTCCGCGTGCTGGGGATGAAGCATTACCCGGTGCAGATTATCGGCGGCATTGTGCTGCATCAAGGGCGCATTGCCGAAATGAAAACCGGTGAAGGAAAAACGCTGGTGGCCACCCTGCCCGCCTATTTGAACGCATTGACCGGCAAAGGGGTGCACGTGGTCACCGTCAACGACTATCTTGCCCGCCGCGACAGCGAATGGATGGGCAAGGTATACCGTTTTCTGGGGTTGAGCGTCGGCCTGGTGGTCAGCGGCATGACCTCGGAGGAAAAACGCCAAAGCTATGCGGCGGACATCACCTACGGCACCAATAACGAATTCGGCTTTGACTATCTGCGCGACAACATGGTGGTGCAGCGCGAAAATCTGGTGCAGCGCGGGCACAACTTTACCATTGTGGACGAGGTCGACTCGATTTTGATTGACGAGGCCAGAACGCCGTTGATTATTTCGGGCGTCGGCACGCAGTCAACCGGTCTGTACCAAGCGGCAGATCAGTTTGTTTCCACCTTGCGCCCCTTTAAAATTGTGCGCACGGACAGCAAAACCGATTACGACAAATTTGCCGGCATGGACTACGACCCCGTTTTGATGGGCAGCGCCTTAACCGAGGAGCAACATAAGCAGCTGCAAAGCGCGGATTACATCATTGACGAGAAAAACAAAAACGTCACGCTGACCGCCGCCGGCGTCAAAAAGGCGGAAAGTGCGTTTCATCTGGAAAATTTGGCCGATCCTGCCAACATGACCATCTCGCATCATATCAATCAGGCCATGCGGGCGCGCGGCATCATGAAACGCGACACCGATTATGTCGTCAAGGACGGCAAGGTGCTGATCGTCGACGAATTTACCGGCCGTATCATGTACGGCAGACGCTATAATGAGGGGCTGCATCAAGCCATCGAAGCCAAGGAACATGTCACGGTGGAACGGGAGAGCAAAACGCTGGCCTCCATTACCCTGCAAAACTATTTCAGAATGTATGCAAAGCTGTCCGGTATGACCGGTACGGCGTTGACCGAGGAAGAGGAATTTGAAAGCATTTACGGGCTGGACGTTGTGGAAATCCCCACCAACCGCCCGAATGCCCGTCAGGATCTGCCCGATCTGGTCTTTAAGACGGAGCGCGGCAAATTTTCCGCGGTCATCCAGCAAATCGAGGCCTGCCACCAAAACGGTCAGCCGGTCTTGGTGGGCACCATCTCGATCGAAAAGAGCGAGCTGCTGTCCAAAATGCTCAAATCTAAGGGCATTGCCCACAACGTTTTGAACGCCAAATATCATGAAAAAGAGGCGCAGATCATTGCCCAAGCCGGACATTTCGGGGCGGTTACCATCGCCACCAACATGGCCGGCCGCGGCACGGATATTATGCTGGGCGGCAACGCCGAGTACATGGC
>CAKRPM010000256.1 GCA_934378025.1 uncultured Eubacteriales bacterium
TTTTTGAAAAATAAAAGAAGCCGTGATTTTTCTTTCACAGCTTCTTTTGATCAATGCGCTTTATTTATTGCGTATGGCGTCAATGGGTCGTTTGGTGGCAATGCGGCGCACCGGCAAAAAGCTGGCGATAAAGGCAATGGCCACACTGAGCACCAAAAGCAGCCCGATTTGCCGCACACCGAAATGCAGCACCGTCACCAATACGCCCAGTCGGTAACGAATGGTATAGTTGATCACAAAAATGGCAATGCCGACGCCCACGGAGGACAGTACAAAATTGATCATGGCGATCAAAAAGCTTTCAGAGAAAAAGATCCGAAACACATCGTTGCCCCTGGAACCGATGGCGCGCAAAATGCCGATTTCCTGCTTTTTATAGGCAATGGAAGTGCCGATAAAATTGGCCAGCATCAGCGCGGCAAACAGTGCAAACCCAATGCCGATCCAGAAAAATACATCCGCCAATGCCTTCAACAGCTCGTCAACGGTGTCCAGCTCATACGTGACGGAATTTTGCAGTCCGTAGCGCACGTCGCTCTCCCTGTAGCAAAAGCTGACCAACTTTGTCTTATCCGCATGGCTTTCAGGCATGGCGCCGACCGCATAACGGTAAAGGCCGTCCGCCTGCGTACAAAGCGCGCGCATATCCTTGCCGCCGATCACGGCACAGCTTTGCAAAGACGGATACTTTCCGTCTTCCAAAATGCCGACCACTTTGCCCATGTACTGCTGATCTTTCTCCCCGATATAACTGTACAGCTCCACCTCGCGCTTTCCGTCCGTAAAGGACTTTTCCAGTCTTTCATAGGCCGAGCGGGGCAGCAGCACCTCATTTTCTCCCACCGTTTTTTGACCGTCCAGCCAGGTTACGGCGTCGGACGCCAGCTGATCTGCCAAGGCCAACCGATCGGGGGAGAACGACTCTTCGCCCGCCGTCATATTGATATAAGCCATTTGAATGGTATAGGTGGTCTGTATTTTCGCCAGCTCCTCCGCCAGCACGTCTTTGCCCACCATGGCCACCTGTGCCATCGAGAAATCCCGTGCGGCGCTCAGCTCGCTTTGCAGCACCATATCGATCAATTCTTCCGTTCTCGTCGGCGACAGCTTTTCTTCCACCAAGCTCTTGTAGCGATCGATATTAAATTTCGTGTCGATCACCCCGCTGATTTTATAGCGTTTGCCGCCCAGCACCAGGCTCTTGCCCACCATATCGGCCGCACTTTCGATTTTCTGAAAAGCACCGCTGTCCGTCGCACGATAGCCGCCGATCATAAAGGTTTGGCAAATATACTCGGAAACGGCAATCTGACTTTCCCCCTCCGGCAGCTCGCCCGCCAGCAAGGTAAAGCCCGTGCGATCCAGATACGCCTGATCAATTTCGGCAAAACCGTTAAAAGCATACGGATAGATATGATATTGCGATTTGGTAAACTGCGCGTCATTATTATACTGCGTGGTAAAGTCAAGATCGCGATCGGCCGGGCAATAAACGCCGATCATTTCAACGCCGCCTTCTTCTTTAATGGTCTGAAGATCCTTTTCGGACAGCGTATAACCGCCGACATAATAATCGTATTTCGTGTTCATGACGCTCTTGTCCACGGCGGCGTATCCGATGCCCGTATCTTCAATACTTTTCACACAGGTTTTAATATGATTATACGCCCCAAAAGTATCGCTCAGGCCAAACAACCCGAACGATATACACGACAGTAAAACGGTAATCACCAAACGCAGCTTTTTGTACTTCAAGCCGCCGGCGCCGATCTTAAAGGCCCATTTCATCGGCAGCTTGGAACGAATCAGCGCCAACGTGCCGCTTTTATGCTCGGGCAGCTGTGCGGGATCGGTGGGTTTGGCGGCGCGCCCGCTTGTCTGAAGTTCCATCGTAACCCCCGCATCCAGCGCGTCGATATAGGCGTTAATTCTTTCCCGATCCTCTTCGCTCAGATGATAGCCGCAGGGAATCTGCACCCGACTGCCCGCAAAGTGCATCTCCTGCGCCGGTGCCGCCGCCTCGTAGGTCATATCGCTGATCACCTTGCCGTCCGACAACTCGATAATGCGATCCGCGTACTGCTCGGCAAACTCCCGATCATGGCTGACGATGATCACCAATTTGTCGCCGGAGAGCGCTTTCA
>CAKRPM010000257.1 GCA_934378025.1 uncultured Eubacteriales bacterium
GCATGACGCAGGGCGTTACCCGTTGGTAAACGGCCAGGTTTACGGTTTTAACCATCCGAATGTCGATCCGTTTGTCAAGCAAATGCCGGTAGAAGAATGCGGCAATATGCTGCTTTGTGTGGCGGCGCTTTGCAAGGCGGAAAACGACGCGTCGTATTTTGAAAAGCACTTTGAAATCCTGCGTCAATGGGCGGACTATTTGGTCGGCATCGGTTACGATCCCGAAAGTCAGCTTTGCACCGACGATTTTGCCGGGCATTTGGCGCATAACTGCAACCTTTCCATTAAGGGCATCATGGGTCTGGCGGCCTTTGACATGCTGTGCACGATGAGCGGGAAAGACGGCAGCGCCTACTTAAAAGCCGCCAAAAAATATGCCGCACAGTGGGAAGAGCATGCGGCGGACGGCGATCATTACCGTCTTGCGTTCGATCAGCCGGGCAGCTGGAGCATTAAGTACAATTTGGTATGGGATAAGCTGTTTGGCTTTGGCATTTTCTCCGACGAGGTAGCCGAAAAAGAAATCGCTTTCTACAAAACCAAGTTTAACGATTACGGATTGCCGCTGGATAATCGAGCCGATTATACCAAGAGCGACTGGCAGATGTGGAGCACTTGTCTGACGGACGATAAGGAATACTTTGATATGATTTGCGATCACATGCGTCGCTTCTTGTGCGAAACGCCCGATCGTATTCCGTTTACGGACTGGTACTTTACCAGCACGCCGTATCACAGAGGATTCCAGGCACGTACGGTTCAGGGCGGTTTGTTCCTGCCGTTGTTAAAATTCTAAGAATATAAAAAGGGAGCTGTAAAAAACTTTCGTTTTTTACAGCTCTTTTTTAAAAATTACAGCTTGATTGTTTGTACCTCTTCGCCGTGGTTTTTCAGTAATGCAATCAAATCTTCGGTTTTCAGCCAGACGGTCGCCGTATTGTCATTCGGGTGAACGCCGATTCGCCCCGGCGGCAGCAAAAAATCCTGATCGATAAATACTTTAATGTCCCGTTGGTCGTTATTGAGCACCCCCAGCGGCGTAACCGCCCCCGGAATCAGACCGGTCAGGCGCATCAGATCGTCCGGGGAGGCAAAGCTTAACGGACGGATTTGCTACGTTTTTCTGAATTCTTTTAAATTGACCCGTTTGTCGCCTTTTACGGTGATCAGATAATAATTTCTTTTTTTATCATCCCGCACAAACAGATTTTTGGCGTCAGAGTCCGGGTAGGGCAGCTTAACGTCGGCAAGATCGGCCATGTTCCATACGGCCTGATGCTCGGTGATTTCAAAGGGAATGTTGTTTTCTTCTAAAAAATGATAGATTTCCTGTTTATTCAAGGGTTGAAATTCCCACTTTCTTATTTTTAAAAAAATTAGCGCCGCAATTGTTGCGGCGCCGATTTTATTTTTCCAGCGGTTTTAAATGCCAGATATCGTTTGCATATTCCCGAATGGCGCGGTCGGATGCGAAATAGCCGGCCTTGGCAATATTGATCAAGCTCATCTTGCCCCACTGATCTTTCTTTTGATAGGTGTCGGCAAGGCGCTGCTGCGCGGCACGATAGGACGCGTAGTCGCCCAATACCATATAGGGGTCGCTGTCCAGCAAATAGTGCGTAATCACGTCAAAGCGATTGCCGGTGATTTCTCCGCTCATGATGCCGTCCAACAGCTCATGGATCACCGGATCGTTTTCATAAATGCCGCGCGGGTAATAACCGCGGTTGCGGCACTCAATGACCTCCGGCGTTTTCATGCCGAACAGGAAAATGTTTTCCTCGCCGACGCGTTCGGAAATTTCCACATTGGCGCCATCCAATGTGCCGATGGTCAGCGCGCCGTTGATCATAAATTTCATATTGCCGGTGCCGCTGGCCTCTTTGCCGGCCAGTGAAATTTGTTCGCTGGCCTCTGCCGCCGGCATCAAAATTTCCGCTACGCTGACCTTATAGTCCGCCAAAAAGATCACTTTCAGCGATTGACCGACCAGCGGATCATTATTGATCATTTTGCCGAGTGCGCAGATAAAGCGAATGATTTCCTTGGCCATGACGTATCCTGCGCTTGCCTTCGCACCGAAAATGAAGGTGCGGGGTTGGATGACGGCACCATGATATTTGATCTGACGGTAC
>CAKRPM010000258.1 GCA_934378025.1 uncultured Eubacteriales bacterium
GGTCATGACTTGCTTGCGGGACGGTGTTTCGCTGTGGGGGGTGTTTTGCGGCAGGGGGTGCTTTGCTGCGGGGCTGTGTTTTTGTGAGTCATGGCTTTTTGTGTGGGGCGGCGTTTCTTCGCAGGGGTGTTTTACTGTCGAGTTAAACTTGCACTGCGGGCAAAATTTCGCCGCGGGCGTGCGGGCGTCCCGGCAGGGGGGATGACGGACGGCCTTTGGACAGGCGGCGCCGTTTTATGAAAAAAAGCATTTCTAAACGGCTGAAAAAAGACAAAAAAAGCGATCCCGATAACGGGATCGCTTTTTAGCAAAACTTATAATATATATGTTATGCTTCTTCTTTCATTTTTGCGAAGCATTCGCTGCAATAAACAGGTCTGTCTTCAGTCGGTTTGAAAGGAACCTTGCATTCTGCACCACAGGCGGCGCATACTGCATCGTACATTACGCGTGCGCTTTTGGCGGCTGCTTTTCTGGCATCTCTGCACTCTTTGCATCTCTGCGGCTCGTTCTGAAAGCCTTTTTCAGCATAGAACTCTTGCTCACCGGCGGTGAAAACAAATTCTTTGCCGCACTCTTTGCATGTTAATGTCTTGTCTTCGTACATTTGGTTTACCTCTTCCTTCTTTGGGAAAAATATTTTTTTACCTGCAACGGAATCGAACCGTTATTCACACTTACCAAAGACAGGCGTTTATTTTTTCAGCTTGTTTCGCCCGCGCCGCGCCGCATTGTCCACGCTTTTCAGGCTGACGCCCAGCATGTCGGCAATTTGCTTATAGGAATACCCCTCCAGATACAGCGCCAACACCTTGCGCTCCAAAGGAGAAAAGCGCCCCTCGATACATTCGTACAGCTCATGCAGACGATGCTTGGCCAATACAATGTCGGCAGGATCCTCGCATCCCGGCGCCCCTTGCTCTTCCAGCGGCAGGGAGTCGTTGAGCAAATTGTTTTTTTGCGCATTGTCGCGCTTTACGGCGTTGAGCATAGCATGCCGAATACAGAGCTTGGCAAAAGAAACAAAATTATCGCTTTTTTCGGGGGAAAAGGAGTGCACCGCCCCGTACAGGCCGATCAGTCCTTCCTGCACCAAATCATCCGTGTCGCCGCCGCTTAAAAATAATTCGGCCGCCATGTTTTTAATGATGGGGAAAAAGCACCGAATAATTTCGGCATACGCTTTTTCGTCCCCGCGCATGGCTGCAAGCGGAAGATTGGGATCCAAAAAACTGTTTTTTTCCAAAATGCGCACCTTTCTTTTCACATTCAAGCCTCTATATGTACATATTGTATAATATCCAAACCCCAAAGTCAAGAAAAATAATGTATTTTTTTGAAAAAAGGTATTGATTTTATGCCCATTTCATGGTAGAATACAAATTACTGAAAAAAATATTTATGAGGGAGGTGCATTGTTGTGCCGAATATCAAATCCGCGAAGAAAAGAGTTCTGGTCAATCAGGTTAAGAACGAGCAGAACAAGAGCGCAAAAAGCGAACTGAGAACGACATTGAAGAAATTCGACGCTGCCGTAGCAGCCGGAGATAAAGAGAACGCCAAGGCCGTTTACACCGAGGCTGTTAAAAAGGTGGATAAAGCCGCTGCTCACAACCTTCTTCACAAGAATAACGCTGCGCATAAAAAGAGCCAGCTGACCAAAAAACTGAGTACGATTGCGTAAATTGGTTTTAGCGATCTCCTTTGCGGAGGTCGCTTTTTTATCAGGAGAATAAAAACAAATAGGAGTAACAAAATTATGAAAAAATTTGCCGAAAGGCTTTGCTTTGGACTGGAAAAAACGTACACGTACGCCGTTTGGGTGCCGTTTTTGATGATTATTATTTATTTGACGGCGCTGGCGGGCTTTGCCACTTGCTATATTTCCACCACGACCATGGAGCATACTTGGTTTGCGCCGGACAGCATTTTGCTGAACCTGGCGGTGATGATTGCGGCGGCGGTTTGCCTGGTGCTGTTTACACGCACCAAGCTGTTTGCCGACATGCGCGAGCGGCTTAGCTGGGACAGATGGCTGTTCCATTCGATCAAAATGGGGCTGCTGTGCTGCATTTTCGGCGTGGGCGTGTTTATTGTACTCAGCCTGAGGC
>CAKRPM010000259.1 GCA_934378025.1 uncultured Eubacteriales bacterium
TCTCCTTTACAAAGCGTAATACACTTTCCTTAGTATTCTCCGAGGGGTTTTCCAGTACAAAGCGCAGCATTGCCCCGATCACCGATTTCATGTTTTCTTTTGAAACGCCCAGCGAAAGCAAATCGTGCCCGTTCAACGCCAGCATTTCGCGTTTATAGCAAGCGCCGCTTCCCAGCAGCCTGTCCAGCTCGGCCAGTTGATCGGGCGCGCTGATTTGCGCAATTCTCCGTGCGTTTTCGGCACCGTAACATGCCAATAAATGCGGTGCGTCCAACGTCTTTTCACAGCCCGACAAAACATTTCGCACGGTTTTATACACCGCACCCGGCCGCTTGATGCTGCGCAAAAATGCCTCCGCCTGATCGGCGGATCGGCCGCAACGGTAAAAATACCCGGCCCACCGCAATGCCTCCTGCGGTGCAAGATCGCAAACGGATACCTGCGGCAGCGGCTCGTCCGTTTCAATCGGCAACCGCCCGAAAATCTCCATGCCCTTTTCAGGAGCGTCGGCCGTCATCAAACGCCCCAGCTCCGCACCGATGCGCTCGGCGCTCACAAACCGCAACAGCGCCGCCTTTTCAAGCGCCGCCTGCCGGGTAGCGTCCTCAATGGTAAACCCGAGCATGGCAGCAAAGCGAAACGCACGCAAAATACGCAGCGGATCCTCCTCAAATCGCTCTGCCGGATCGCCCACTGCGCGAATAATTCTGTTGTGCAAATCCTGTGCGCCGCCGCAAAGATCGATGATACGACGTCCGTCAAAGCACAGCGCGTTCACGGTAAAATCCCGCCGTTTTAGATCTTCGGCAAGCGTTGCGCCGAAATGAACGGCTGCCGGATGACGAAAGTCTTCATATTTTCCCTCCGTGCGAAACGGCGTCACCTCCGCACATCCCTCCGGCAAAATCACGCAAACCGTTCCGAATTGCCCGATGCGCGCCGTTTTTTCAAACAAAGCCTCAATCTCCGAAGTGGCGGCAGAGGTTGCAATGTCGTAGTCCGCCGGCGTTTTCCCCAGCAAACTGTCCCGCACGCAGCCGCCGACCAAAACCGCCTCATACCCATGACGGTGAAACGTGTCAAGAATGGAAAGCACCCATGCCTGCGTTTGCATTTTGAAACCTCTCTGATAAATTTCTTATATATTATATCTGAAACTTAAATATTTTGCAATAGGAAACATCAAATTAACAGTTTTGTAAAAAACTTTTCAAAATACTATTTATTTTCTTTGGGTTTTGCAATATAATAGAAAAAGATAAATTTGAGGGAGCGTGAAGCATGAATCATTTAGAGGAATATTCTGCGATTTTTAAAAATGCAAAGCACATTCACTTTACAGGGATCGGCGGCGTATCCATGTCGGCGCTGGCGATGATTGCCAAAAGTCAGGGCAAGCTGGTGACCGGTTCGGACGCAAACGACAGTAAAAGCGTCCGTCATCTGCGGGAGCAGGGCATTTCGGTTGCCATCGGCCACGACGCCAAGAATGCCGAAGGGTGCGACCTTTTGGTATACACGGCGGCCGTCAAAGACAATAATCCCGAATTGGTATATGTTAAAACCAACAACATTCCGCACTGCGAGCGCGCTGCGCTGCTGGGGCTTTTGATGGCGCAATATCCGCATGCCGTTTCCGTCAGCGGAACGCACGGCAAAACCACCACCACCTCCATGCTCTCCTCTGTATTTTTATATGCGCAAACCGACCCTACGATTTTGGTGGGCGCAGACCTTTCGATTATCGGCGGCAACTACAAAATCGGGCACAGTGATTACAGTATTTTTGAAGCATGCGAATACTGCAATTCGTTTTGGAGCTTTTATCCGCAGTGCGCCATTGTACTGAATATCGACGCCGATCATCTGGATTTCTTTAAAAATATTGAAGATATTCAACATTCTTTTATCCATTTTACGCGCAATATCGCTCCAAACGGCGTGCTGATCATCAACGGCGACGACGCAAACTGCCGCCCGGTCATCGGCCACAGCCCCGTAAAGGTCATTACCTTCGGCCTGGAGGAGCACAATGATTATACCGCGCGAAACATCGCCTTTGAAAACGGCAAGGCCGTTTTTGAGGTATGGTAC
>CAKRPM010000260.1 GCA_934378025.1 uncultured Eubacteriales bacterium
AGAAAGAACCTTGGAGGCAAAGCATGAATAGAGGACTGTTATTGGTTGTATCCGGTCCGTCCGGCGTCGGTAAGGGAACCGTGTTGAAAGAATTGATGGCACAGCAGGAAAATTTGTATTATTCCGTTTCGGTTACAACACGCAAGCCTCGCGTGGGTGAACAGGACGGCGTTCATTATCATTTCATCAGCAAAGAGGCCTTTGAAAACCTGATTGCCGCCGACGGCGTTTTGGAACATGCAAAATACTGTGATAACTATTACGGAACGCCGCGCAAAGAAGTCGAGCAAATGCTATCATCCGGCAAAAATGTTTTGCTGGAAATCGAGCCTTGCGGCGCCCGCCAGATTATTGAAAAATGTCCGGACGCTATCTCAATTTTCATTATGCCGCCGTCTATGCAGGTGCTGCGGCAACGGCTGAGCGGCCGCGGTACGGAAGATGAGCAAACCGTACAAAAGCGTCTTGCCGCCGCGCAACAGGAAATCGATCAAGCAAAGTTTTATCGCTACAGAGTGACGAATGATACAATCGAAAACGCTACGGCGCAGATTGTTGAAATTATAAAGCAAAATCAAAAAACGGAGGTTTTATAAGTATGTTATATCCCGCAGTTACAGAATTGGAAAAGGTTACGAAAAGTCGGTATGCATTGGTGATCTTGACCGCCAAGAGAGCCAGACAATTGGCCGAGGCGAGCGAGGCGAACGATGTTCCGATGAATGTTAAACCCGTAAAACAGGCAATTTTGGATATTGCCAGCGGTAAAGTGCGCTGCAAGAGCAGTACGGAGGACGAATAATTATTAAAGGATGAGGCGTATGGCTTGCATTGTTCAGGTTGCAGTTTCAAATATTGTTGAGAAAATCGATCGGCCGTATGACTATTACTATCCGTTTGAAGAACAATCCGATTTGGTCGGCAGGAGAGTGCTGGTGCCTTTCGGCAAGGCAAACCAACCGCGCAAGGGACTGATTTTAACCGTCCGGGAAGATTCTGAAGGACAAAGCTTAAAAACCGTTGCGCAAGTTTTAGATGCCGCCCCGGTGTTAAACGAACACCGTATGGCACTGTTGGAGTTTTTAAAAGAGCACTATTTCATTTCATACTACGCCGCATTGAAATGTTTATTGCCGCCGGCTTTTGATATTAAAATCAAAAGAAAATATCTTTATACCGGCGCGGCGTATGAGCCGCGATTTGAACCCTTGGTGGCTTATTTTAAAACCGTCAGTACGCCGAAGAGTATGAAAGATGTGCCGCCTGAGCTGCAAAGTCTTGCCAAGCAGGCGACGGACGAGGGCATCCTTTCCGAAACGGTTACGACCGGTCGGACACTCGGAGATCTTTCCGAAAAAATGATGACCCTTGCGGTGCCTGCCGATCGTGCCCAACAGTATATGTGTTCACTGCCGCAGCGCAGTCAGGGGCAGAGGGATGTTTTGGCAATTTTGTTGGACAGTCCGCATTTATCGGTCAAAGAGGCCGTATATATGACCGGTTGCGGCGTATCTTCTTTGAAAACGTTGGAAAAAAACGGACTGATTCGTTTATATCATCAGCCGGTCGCTCGAACACCGTATAAAAATATGGTGAAAAAAGCGGACGACTCCGAGATCGTTTTGAACGATCAACAGTCGACGGTATATGAAGAAATTGCCCGCAGTCTTTCCGACGGAACACAGACCCACTTGTTATACGGTGTAACCGGCAGCGGCAAAACATCGGTTTATATGAAACTGATTCAAAAAGTGCTTGCCATGGGGAAAAGTGTTCTTTTTTTGGTGCCGGAAATTTCATTGACGCCGCAAACACTTCAGGCTTTTTACAGCCGTTTCGGTGAATGGGTGGCGGTCATCCACAGCGGTTTGTCAATGGGGGAGCGGGCGGATGAATGGAAAAAAATTCAAAACGCCGAGCAAAGTGTTGTGGTTGGTACGCGAAGCGCGGTTTTTGCACCGATTCAAAATTTGGGTTTGATCATTTTGGATGAAGAGCACGAGGCAAGCTATAAATCCGAAATGTCACCGAAATTTCATGCCAGGGACATTGCCCGCTTTTTAAGCGCTCAGTATAAAAT
>CAKRPM010000261.1 GCA_934378025.1 uncultured Eubacteriales bacterium
GTCGAGAGCAGCACCAGGGTCAGCACCGGCTCCATCATGGAGGTCAGCACAATGCCGCCGATCAGCAAAATCGGCGCGCGAATACCCATGCGCTGCATCATACCGACAAAACGATGCACATTATATGTATCTCCCGTCAGCCGCGACTCCAGCGTCGGCACGGAATAATCGTTCATCATCTGCTCGCTCAGGCGCATGGTTTTATCAAAAAGATCCAGCCGCAGCGCACGCGTGACATCGCGCGCCACCCCCGCCGCCATGCGGTTGGCAATGATATTGCCGCTCCAGGCAATAAAGGAACAAAGCAGCATGATTGCGCCGTAAAAGAAAATCATCCGTGCCGATCCCGTCGCCCGTGCGCGGGGGCACACCGTATCCAAAAGATAGGCCAAAATATACGGCAGCAGCAAATCCATGATCGAACCGATGAATTTGATGGTCATGCCGCCCGCAACACGCCCCCAAAAGGGGCGAATATACCGAAAAAGCGTTTTCACCGCACTGCCTCCTTTGCCGAACGGTACACCTTCTCCATCAGCGCCATCAGTTGTGCGCGCTCTTCCTCACTCAGCGCCGCGCTCACCCGTCGATCCCACTCGGCCATATTATCCATCATGGTCTGCCGCACCGAAACGGCCTTTTCCGTCGGATAAATCCGCTGGGCTCTGCCGTCCGTTTCGTCCGCCTCGCGGCGGATCAAGCCGGCGCCCTCCAGCTTTTCAAGCGTTCTGGAAACACAGCTTTTTTCGTACCGAAAGCAGGCGGCAATTTCCTCCGCACGGCACCCCTCATGCCGATAAATGTACCCAAGATAGCTGTAAAGACCGCCGCGCAGCCCCGTCTGATCGGCGCGTTGATTGTAAAAATCAACGGCCAGGCGATGCACCGCGCCGCAATAGCTTGTAATATCCCGCATACGTCCTCCTTTTGGGTTCCTGATTTTTTTGTCCCTTGTTTTGTGCGCTTTTGCCTCTTGTTTTTGTGCTTTTTTGCATTTTGTTTTTTGCTTTTTGTGCTTTGTTTTGCGTGCTTTTTCGTGCTTTGCTTTTATACCCGCGAAAAACGGCCGCCGAAAAAAAGTTGCATTTTCAACTATATGGCCAGTATAGCATTTTTCCCCCCGGGTGTCAAGCGGGCTTTTTTGCGCTTCTCGCCCCGTTTCGACAAAATTCGTATGCCGCCTTCTCTTATAATGGAATGTACCAAAGAAAAGGAGCGACAAAAAATGAAAAAAACCACCCTTTCCGCCGCGGTACACCTGATCATATCGCTGATTCTCGGGCTGTGCAGTGTGGCGGACAAGCCCTATGAATTTGAAAAAATCGTATCGCCCGCGTTATTGGCCGCCGCCCCCTATCTCGGGCTGAACATTCACGCGGTATTTTTGGCGCAGGCTGCAGGGCTGATTTTTCTGTACGGCGGCGCCGTGCACTTTCTGCCGATTTCAGTGCTGTTTTACGCGCTGTATTTGCTCTTTCGTGCAGACTACAAAAAAGGCAAAGTGGTCAGCCCCGGCGTGATCGGCGCCATCAGCCTTTTGTGGAATTTTATTTATTATTTTACCAAAGGGCTGAGCGTCTTTACGGTCACGCTTTTGCTGTGCGAGTCGGTGTTGTGCGGCTGTTTGTTTTTCTTTTTGCTGTACATCGGCGGCCTGCAGCCCGGCGCGCCCCTCACCTTAAAAGACAAAGGTGCGCTGGCCATCGGCCTGATGATACTGCTGACGGTACTGGACGGCGTGCATTTCGGCATTATGCCGGCGCGGGCGGCGGCGCTGTTTATTATTTGTACCGTGGGATTTTACACCGATCTGCCCACAGCGGTGACTGCGGGCGCCTTGGCGGCCTTGTCGCTGGCGCATTTTTCGGGCAGTCGGATGATTACCGTGGGCTTTGCGGGGGTGCTGGGAAGCGCCGCTTTTCTGCGCTTCGGTAAAACCAAAAGTCTGACCGCTTTTTTATGCTGCACCCTTTTTACGCTGCCGTTTTCCGGCGGACTTTACGATTTATGGCTGTTTGCCGAACCGATTTTAGCGGCCGGCGCCGCCTTGCTTTGTCCCATCCGTTCGCCGCAGC
>CAKRPM010000262.1 GCA_934378025.1 uncultured Eubacteriales bacterium
ACACCGCTGATAGTGGCCAAGACCTGCACGAACATCGCACGCGTCATGACCGTTTCGGTTTCAAAGGTTGTAAAGGAAACACCGCTGAAAATGTTATTTTGCAAGCAATAATCGATATTGGAAAATGCCCAGTGCGATGTTTTCACATCCCGAAGCGAACCCGAGCAAGTAATTTTGCCGTCCGCGGCTTTTTTCAGCACCTTAATGACCGTACGGGTGGTGGCGCCGCATTTTGTCGTCACCGAAATGGTGTGCGTTCCGACCGACCAGGCGCCGGTATCCACCGATATGGTATACGGCGCGGCCTTTTTGGTCCCGTAGCTTTTACCGTCCACCAAATATTTTACAGTGGTTTCCTTGGCCGACGGATAATAAATGTACGTGGAAAAGTTCATCCGATCGGCTTTATACTTCAAATTGTCAACCTTGGTATAGCTGACATTTTGATTCATCGGTTCATTGGCGGCAATCGTCTGATCATAGGCAGCCTTCAGCGTGCTGTTGCCGCTGAGCGAATAGGACATTTCCATATCCTTATTAAAGTAGAAAACTGCTTTTACCTGCGGATACACCATATTAACGTATGAATAGAACTCTTTGAGTTTTTTCACCGCATGCGTGATATTTTGGCGGCCGTCGGAGCTTTTATAGGCAAAGCCGCACTCCGAAATCATGATCGGCTTTCTGGAGCCGTAGGTATCGATGATATCCTTGATTTTTACCATCTGATTTTCATACAGACCGCGGCAATAAAAGGCGTCGTTTCCGCTGACGCCGTTGGTGGCCGCACCGGAAATATTCAAATAGGAGGACATGCCCACCCAATCGACATATTGATCCCCCGGATAGAAATCGCGGAAATTCACATTGCGGTTATCAATATCATTGGGAGAAAACACCAGTGCCACATTGGGGCAAAGATTGCGTGCCATTTTTGCAATCCGAACGTAGGCCTTTTTAAAAGCGAACGCCACCGTACCGCTGCTGTCTTGGTTCCAGTTGTTGACCTCCGCGCAAAAGCGAAGCAAAACCTTGGCTTTGACCCCTTTGAGGTAGGACAAATTCTTTTGAATATAAGCGTCTCTGGAGCCGTTATTGATGGCATTTAAGTCGGCAATCGTTTCATGCGGGACATTCCATGCCAGTTCAATATAAAAGTTTTCGCCTGCTGCATTAAAGGTGCTCTGATAATCCTCGAAATTTTCGCCTTGTTTATCCTTCACCGAGAAGGTCACATACCGCAAAATAGCGCTTTGCTCGGTATCATTATAAGCGCCGCAAGCGCCGAACAGCGTTCCGCGCCGAGGCTCGTATTTTCCGTTTGTGTAGCTGACGGTCTGCGTCGTCGCGGCATAGACCTCCGGTTGAACGGACAGATGCTGAATCACCTTGGGAATGTTCAGCAAATGATCCTTATAATTTGCCTTGGTGTTCATCTGAAGCCAGGTGATATAGCTTAAAAACTTTTGATAATACGTCAGCGCCGCGTCATATTCCGTTCGGGCTTCATAGATCTTTGCAGCCTCATACACCGGGAAGGCAACCCGCTCATACTGCGTGGCATTGGCAGGCTTCGGATACGCCTTCTCAATGGCCTTAACCGCAGAAAGGATCGCGGCCTCGTTGCCCGACGAGCGGGCTTTGGCATAAGCGCTTTGCGCCGGCCAATACTGCGCGTCGCCGGCAAAGCAAACGCAGGAAAGCGCCGAGCAAACCAGCAAAATCGCCAGCAGCATTGATATCATTCGTTTTTTCATTTCCCACACTCCTTAAATGTAAATTGATATTTATAAGTATACAGGATTTTCTCTCACAATGCAAGGATTCATTAAAAAAAGGCTGCGGCATTTTGCCGCAGCCTTTTTCAAAGAGATCAGTCTTTGTCAATTTCAGCAGATTTGAAAATAAATTTCGTCGAACCGTTCATGTCCTCCGGCAAGCCTGCAAAGGAATTATAATTCTTTGCCGCCTGCATGGTGGCCTGCAAACGATTGACATAACCCGGTAACGTATTGTTTACCATATCCATGATCAACGCAATGCCCTCGTCATAAAACTGTTGCATGCCCTGCGC
>CAKRPM010000263.1 GCA_934378025.1 uncultured Eubacteriales bacterium
CCACCAACGTTTCGGAGCTTTTTGAAAGCGTTTGAAGTCCGCTGTTTAACTGTGCGGAACCATCGGTCAGCTTGCTGATTCCGCTGTTAAGCGCCGGCAGTTTCTTATACAGACGGTTGATGCCGCCGTACAAAGTTGCAGAGCCATCGGCAAGACCGTTTACGCCGTCAATCAGCGCCGTGCTCTTGGTTGCCAGCTGATTCACACCGTCGATCAACTGATCTACTCCGTCATCCAAATCGCCAACCCCGGTTTTCAGTGCTTGAATCCCGTCATTAACAGCGCCGTTCGATTTCAGAGCGGCCAGTGCCGCTTGTTGGGTGCGGGTTTGTATCGTGAGAGTTTGAATTTGCGCAGCCAGTACCTGTGCGGTGGCCGTGTCGGTAGTGGCGGCGGCTGCTTTGGTTAACGCGTCAATCACCGCGTTATTTTTTGTAATGGTCTGTTCCAGTACGCTGACGCTTTGCGCCAAGCCGGCCGACAGATTGTCAAGACCGGTGTCTACCCCTTCAAGGCCGCCCTTCAAATTCTTTGAACCGGCCGCCAGGTTGGCAATGCCGCCTTGCAGCGGAGCAACGCCCGCCTGCAGCTGAGCCGCACCGTCTTTCAAATCGTATGCTCCGTTTTTCAACGAGCTCACACCGCCGATCAACGTGCCGGCATTATCACTCAACGTGCCCAATCCTTCATTCAGTGCCGCGGCTCCGCCGGACAGTTTGGAAACGCCCTGCGGCAATGCTGCGCTTTTTTCCGCCAATTGAGCAGTTCCCTCGCCAAGGGTTTTGGTGCCTTCCACAAGCTGTTTTGCAGCATCGTCCAACTTATTGATCTGTGCTTTAATATCATCAATGCCGTCAATCTCCACATCGTCCTGTGCAAAGATATCGTTCATCGCAACGGTAAAGGTGGTATCCATTTTAAAATCGGTAACGTCGGCAGTCAGTTCCACAAAATCGGGGATCGAAATGTCCTGCGACAGTTCCTTCAGATTATCTTTCATGCCCGGCAAGGCAAAGCCTACGGCGATTGTACGCGTTCCGTCGGTAATGACTTTACCGTTGGTCATTTCAACATTGGAAAACACATCGTTGTCCAGCAGCATACCGCTGACCATTAAAAACGGTACATACATTTCATAATTTTTTCCGTCCACACTGACCGTCTCTTTTTGACGGTTGGTGTAGTCAAAGCGCATGGTCAGTTTTCCGCTTTTTCCGGCAAGATCCTTTGCCGCAATGCTGACATCATCCAGTTTATAAGAAATGGCAACATCCACCGGCAACAGCTTATCAATGGTTCCCTGATAATGAATATCTTTGCCCTGTGCGTCCCAAACCGTCATTTTGTCGCCGTCAATGGTGTATTTTTCATCCCCTTTGACGTTTTCAATGTTTTCCAGTTCGGTTTTGTCTTTGATCACTTGTGCGGCGTCACTGTTTTGCAGCCACTCGCTGACGATTATTTTTTCTGTTTTACCTGTGCTGTCCGTGATTACATACACTGTTTCCTGCTTGCCGTCATCCTCCGCGGCATACGCCACGCAGAGCGCCATGCTGACCGTGCATACCAACAGCAATGATACAATGCGGATGGAAATTTTCTTCAAGGTTTTCATTATGCTCTCTCCTTCTTTGCTTTAAATCCAAGACTGCTCATTCGAATTACTTTATCAAACGCCATAAACATACTGGGCAATACCAACAAAACGCTGACCATGCTGACCAATGCGCCGCGCGCCATCAAGCCGCAAAGCGAGCTGATAATGTCGATATCCGAGTACATCGCCACGCCGAATGTCGCGGCGAAAAACCCGATAGCACTGACCAGTACGGACGGAATGGAGGTGGAAAGCGCTACCACAACCGCGTCCCGTTTATCAAGACCCGACGCACGCTCTTTCTTATAGCGCGACGTCATCAAAATCGCATAGTCAACCGTGGCGCCCAACTGAATGGTACTGATACAAATCGGGGCGATGAACGGCAGCGTGGTTCCCGTGTAATACGGAATTCCCAGGTTAATAAAGATTGCAAATTC
>CAKRPM010000264.1 GCA_934378025.1 uncultured Eubacteriales bacterium
GGCATGAATTGATCCCGCTGCGAGATGAAATGCGCCATGCGGAAAATTATTTGCTGATTCAAAGTTATCGTTATAAAGATAAATTTACGTATCATTTTGATGTTGACAGTACGCTGGAGGATTGCCTTTGCAATAAGATCACCGTGCAGCCCATTGTAGAAAATGCGATTTATCACGGGATTGAACCGATGATTGATGAGGGAGAAATTCGGGTGACGGTGCGCGCGGACGACAACGGCGATATTTTAATTGAGGTATCGGATAACGGCGTCGGCATGACCGAGGAGCAATGCGCCGCCATTTTGCAAAAAGAACGCAGCGATTCCAGCGGTATCGGTATTAAAAACGTAAACGATCGGTTGCGCATTTACTTCGGCGAACAATACGGCATCAGTATTAAAAGCGAGTTGGATGAGGGGACTACGATTACCGTGCGTATTCCGCAGTTGAGAAAGGGGCAGGTCGATGAAGTTTAAAAAAGTTTTGGCGGCTCTTGTCATGTTCACTTTGCTTATGGGCATGGGCGGCTGCACCCAAAGCGTCGGAGAAAAGCCGTATATTGCCGTCATTACCAAGGCGACGCAATCGGATTTTTGGAATAATGTGCAGCGCGGCGTAAATGCGGCTGCCACCGAGTATAACACAACCGTTTCCTTTGAAGGACCGGAAAATGAAGAGGACAGCACAACGCAAAACGAGTTGATTGTCAAAGCAGTGGCCAATGGAGCGGACGCCATTGTTTTATCGGCCATTGACCGGGAAAAATCGGCGGACGCGGTAAAGGCCGCGGCCACGGCGGGGGTAAAAATTGTTGTGATCGACAGCGGTGTAAACTCCGAATGGGTCAGCGCCGTCATCGGAACCGATAATTCGGCCGCCGGCGCCCGTGCGGCATCGGCTGTCATTGACGGGACAAAATCGTTGGAAAAAATCAATATCGGTTTGATCAACTACGATCGTAATACAGAAAACGGTCAGCTGCGTGAAGAGGGATTTCGAAATTACATTTCCACCTTCAGTAATGCGCGCGTCATTTCGTCCATTCATGTAAAATCCAATATTACCAGCGTGTCCGTCGGGGTAACCACCATGCTTCGGGAGCACCCGGAAATTAACGTTTTGGTCGGGTTTAACGAATGGATGACGCTTGGTATCGGAGAAACCATTGATCGCCTCGGGCTGAAAGATCAGGTTTTTGCCGTAGGATTTGACAATAATGTCGAAACGATTGGTATGCTTGAAAAAGGCGTACTGGATGCGCTGATTGTACAAAATCCTTTTGCAATCGGATATCTCGGGGTCGAAAGTGCTTATAATTTGGTGACCGGTAACGCGGTGCAGGATACCACCGTAACGCAAACCGTAACCATTACGCAGAAAAACATGTACAGCTCCGAAAATCAAAAGCTTTTGTTTAAATTTGAATAATACTTTTTTCTGTAGAAGCCGCAGGCATTTGCCTGCGGTTTTTGTATTATATTTCATAATTTTTTAATCATGACAGGAAATTTTTTAACATTTTGAATAAAAAAACTCATTCTTATTTTTCGACAAATTCCGTATAATAAAGTCACTACAAAGGCGAAAGCCTTAGATTTGAGGAGGAAATCATGAAGAAGAAATTACTATGTATCATCATGGCGATTGCTTTGCTGGGGTCGCTGGCAGCCTGCAGTTCGGGCGGCGCCGGAAATAAGGGCGAGATTTCGGTATTCTACTATACCTATAGCGATACCTACATCTCCAGTGTACGCACCGCGATGGATAAAATCCTGAGTGATGCCGGCATGACATTCAACGATTATGATGCAAACGGCAATCAAACCACTCAAACCGAGCAGGTGCAAACCGCGCTTGCCAAGGGTTCTTCCATGCTGATTGTGAATGTGGTGGATACCGGATCAAACGATGCGGCGCAAAACATTATCAATCTGGCCAAAGAAAAAGATGTACCGGTATTATTCTTTAACCGTTCGGTAGAAGAGTCGGTGATCTCCAGCTATGAGAAATGCGCATTTATTGGTAC
>CAKRPM010000265.1 GCA_934378025.1 uncultured Eubacteriales bacterium
TGGGCCTACAGCAACCCCGGGATCGCGATGCTGACCTACGGCGTCGCGGCGGCCCTCCGCGACGCCCCGGTGAAGGGGCGTCGCGTCCTCGTCAGGGTCGACTTCAACGTTCCCCTGGCCGATGAGGGCAAGGGGTTGACGAACGATGGTTTTCAGCGTTTCAAGGCCGAAATAGTCGTCGATATCTCTGCCGTTGATGGTAACCTTACCGGTACCGGGCAACAGGCGAACACGGGCAACGGAAGATTTTCTTCTGCCGGTGCCGTAAAAATAAGCTTCGTTATTATACATGATGATGCCCTCCTTACTTTACAAAAATCTCAGGCTTTTGAGCCTGCAAATTGTGGTTTTCATCTTTGAAAACGCGCAGTCTGGTCATGCATTTGTCGGCAATCTTGTTGTTGGGCAGCATGCCTTTAACAGCGAGCTCCACGGCCATTTCCGGCTTCTTTTCCATAAGATCGCGATAGTTGATCTCTTTCAAACCGCCGATGTAACCGGTGTGATGACGATAGTATTTGTCATCCAATTTTTTGCCGGTCAATACGATTTTCGATGCGTTCAGTACGATTACGCAATCGCCGCAGTCACAATGCGGGGTAAAGTCCGGTCTGTGTTTTCCTCTTAAAATGGTAGCAACCTGCGTGGCCACTTTGCCCAGCGGCTTGTCGGCTGCGTCTACAATGTACCATTTACGATCGACGTCTTCAATCTTTTTCATAAAAGTAGACATTGATAAGTCCTCCTGTTTCAATTTTCACGTTTTTTAAACCTTGCTCATTATAGTATAGGATGTTTGAAAAGTCAAGATATTTTTTGCAATAATCTTTTATATCTCTTGTTTTCTCTTGCTTTCTTCAAAAAGCTTTCAAATACTCACTTTCTATTTTTAAAAAACGCTTGATTTTTTGTCGGCAAAACGGTATGATGTTAAAAGCAAACGAAAGGGGGCGGCAGGTATGGAGCAGATTGTCAGTATAATGCGGCGTGCGATTGACGACTACGGCATGATTGCACAAGGGGAAAAAGTGGTCGTGGCGCTGTCCGGCGGCAAAGATTCGATGTTGATGTTGGCCGGGCTGAAAAAACTGTCGACTTTTCATCCGGCTCGTTTCAGCGTAGAAGCGGTTTTTGTGGATATGGGGTTTGAGAATATCGACATTTCCGGTATGCGTGCGGCGTGCGATGAGATGGGGGTACCGCTGCATATAAAGAAAAGCGATTTGGCCAAAATCATTTTTGAAATTCGTAAAGAATCCAATCCGTGCTCGCTGTGCGCCCGTATGCGGCGGGCGATGCTGCATGATACCGCCAAAGAACTCGGTTCGCGCACCATTGCGCTGGGACATCATAAAGACGATGTAATTGATACTTTTCTGTTGAATTTATTTTATGAAAGCCGAATCGGCTGTTTTCAACCGGTGACCTATTTGAGCCGTAAAGAGGTATACGTCATACGTCCCATGATTTATTTATCGGAGCAGACCATTAAGGCGAAGGTTCAGTCGATGGGGCTGCCGGTTTTAAAAAGTCCCTGCCCGATGGATAAAAAGACCAAGCGTGAAGAAATTAAGGATGTGATTGCTTCTTTGGAGCGGCAGTATCCGCATATTCGCGAAGGGTTATTCGGCGCCGTAAAGCGCTCCGAGCTGGAAGGTTGGTCCAAAAAATAAAGCGCCGTATAGGCGCTTTTTATTTTGCTTTTGTGACATCAATCCATGCGACGGGGGCGGTGATACGTTCCAGCGTTTCGGGGGTGAGCGCCACCGCGCTGTTGGCACTGCCGCAGGCGGGATAAACGGTTTCAAATCGCTTTAGGGATTGATCCAGGTAGGCGCGCACGCCGCTTGGCAGCGCAAAAGGGCAAACACCGCCGACAGCATGTCCCGTTGCCTCCAATGTCTGCTCGGGGGAAAGCATTTTGGCCTTTTGGCCGAAATAGGCTTTATATTTTTGATTATCAATTTTGACATCGCCCGCCATTACAATCACGACGGCGCCGTCTGTTTGGGACAATGCAAGCG
>CAKRPM010000266.1 GCA_934378025.1 uncultured Eubacteriales bacterium
CCGTCCAAATATTCCGAAATCATGCGATCCAGCTTTTTCCACATGCCGATGGTTCGGCACTCGGCGCTGCGCTGACAGGGGGCGGCGCCCTCCTCCAGGCAAGCCACGGGCGCCAACGTGCCCTCGGTCAGGCGCAGAATATCGCCCACACGGCAATCCTCCGGCGCTTTCATCAATCGATATCCGCCACCTTTACCGTGTTGCCCCTCGACATATTTGCTGCGGGTCAGCGTCGGCAAAATACGCTCTAAATATTTCAGCGACAGCTCCTGGCGGGCGGCGATATCTTTCATGGGAACAAAGCCCTGACCGCGGTGCTCCGCAAGATCAATCATCACCCGCAGCGCATACCGCCCCTTGGTCGAAATCAGCATTTCTATGCCTCCTACGCCACCGCGTCAGTCGCGCGCATGGCCAAAATGGTGCGCTCGATCAGCTCGTCCAGCGTCCATCCCAGCATTTGCGCGCCGCGCTCAATCACCTCGCGCGAACAACCTGCGGCAAATTTTTTGTCCTTATACTTTTTCTTTACCGATTTAAGCTCCAAATCGGATACACTTTTGGACGGACGCATCAGCGCCACCGCACCGATCAAACCGGTCAGCTCATCGGTGGCAAAAAGCACTTTTTCCATTTCATGGGTAGGCTCGGCGTCCGTTTCGGTCAAGCCGTAGCCATGACTGGCCACCGCATGAATGAGCGCCTCGTCCGCGCCCGCGTCACGCAAAATCTCGACTTCCTTGACGCAGTGCTGCTCGGGATAACGCTCGAAATCCAAATCGTGCAGCAGTCCGACCTGCCCCCAAAACTCGGGATCGTATCCGAGCGTTTCGGCAAAATACCGCATGACGCCCTCAACGGTCAGCGCATGCTTGATATGAAAGGGCTGTTCATTGTACTGTGTCAGTAATGTATAGGCCGCTTGTCTGTCCATTTTGTACCTCCTACTCTGCAAAAAGCGGAGTGGAAAGATAACGATCGCCCGTATCCGGCAACAATACTACAATATTTTTGCCCGCATTTTCCGGCCGACTTGCCAGTTCAATGGCCGCTTTCACGGCAGCACCCGACGAAATGCCGACCAAAACGCCCTCTTTATGACCGATCAGACGACCCACGGCAAAGGCGTCCTCATTGGAAACGGGAATGATTTCATCATAAACGCCGGTATCCAATACATCGGGGACAAACCCGGCGCCGATTCCTTGAATTTTATGCGCACCCGCCACACCGGTGGACAGCACTGCCGAGGTTTGCGGTTCGACGGCCACAACCTTGATCGCCGCATTTTTGCTCTTTAAATATTGTCCCACGCCCGTAACGGTGCCGCCGGTGCCGACGCCCGCAACAAAGTAATCCACCTTGCCGTCGGTATCCTCGTAAATTTCCGGTCCCGTGGTTTCAAAATGTGCTTTCGGGTTGGCGGGGTTGACAAATTGCCCCGGAATAAAACTGTTGGGAATTTCTTCGGCAAGCTCGTTTGCCTTGGCAATTGCGCCTTTCATGCCCTTCGTGCCGTCGCTGAGCACCAGTTCGGCGCCATAAGCTTTCATCAGCTGGCGGCGCTCAACCGACATGGTTTCCGGCATTACAATGATGATGCGATAGCCTCTGGCTGCCGCCACCGAAGCCAGCCCGATGCCGGTGTTGCCCGACGTCGGCTCGATGATCACACTGCCCTCTTTAAGCTTTCCTTCTTTTTCTGCGGTATCCAGCATTGCCTTGGCAATCCGATCCTTGACCGAACCGGCCGGATTAAAATACTCCAGCTTTGCAAAAATCTTTGCTTTCAAATTATATTCTTTTTCAATATGGGTTAACTCCAACAACGGGGTTTTACCGATCAATTGATCGGCAGAGGTATAGATGTTCGGCATTTTCTTTTACCTACCTTTCAAGTATGTTGGTATGATTATACGCCGCATTTCCGAAAAAGTCAACCCTTTTTTTGAAATTTTTTCCGTTTTCGGGCAAAAAAGTGCGGGGCGCTTTGTGGAAAGCGCCCCGCACTGATTTTTTGG
>CAKRPM010000267.1 GCA_934378025.1 uncultured Eubacteriales bacterium
TTTCGTCAGCCCCGACAGCACAAAATCAATGCTCTCCAAATTATTAAACTGCCCATATAGCGCAGGCGCCGGTACCGCCACCGTGTATGTATAGTCCTTCAGCTTATCCAAATGATCGTATACGGCTTTTTTCGCATGGTGCGGACAAATCCGTATGCACTCACCGCAGTCTATGCACAGCTTGGCCATAATATGCGCTTTGCCGTGTTTTACACGGATGGCCTCCGTCGGACAACGCTTGACGCAATTGATGCACCCCTTGCATTTGTCCTCCTGCAAGGTTACAGAATGAAAATACTGCATGTTCCTCCTAACAGCAAACGGTGATTTTTACCGTTGTGCCGACCCCGACAGACGACTCAATTTGCAAATCGTCCGAATATTTTTTAATGTTGGGCAGCCCCATGCCGGCGCCGAAGCCGAGCGAACGCACATCATCCGGAGCGGTGGAATATCCCTCTTTCATGGCAAGCTCGATATTTTCGATGCCCGGGCCGCGGTCCGAAAGCGTAATGACAATTTGATCGTCGCCGATTTCGACATGCGCCTTGCCCCCGTGCGCATGAATGACCATATTGATTTCCGCCTCATACATGGAAATGGCGACCCGCCGGATGACGTCGGCGGGAAATCCGAGTTTTTTCAAAACGGTTTTAACGTTCGAGGAAGCCTCCCCCGCGGAAATAAAGTTTTCGCCGTCCACCGTATAATCCAACTTTAACGGTTCCATTATACTTTATCGCTGCCTTCGGTAAATAATCCGTTTTGATACAGTCTGCCGCATGCCTGATACATCCGATACTCGGTTGTCATCAGAACCAGGCCGTTTTCCTCGCCGAGTTCCACCGTTGCCGGATCGGGCATTTTACCGCGTACAAAAACAATACATTTCATATCCATCATGATAGCCGTGCGCACGGTCTGCAAGTTCAGCAGTCCCGTAATTAAGACCGCCTGATCTTTTACAAAAGCAAGCACATCACTCATCATATCCGATCCGCAGGCGGAAAATACCTCTTCTTCCTGCTTATCGGCACCGCATAAAATTTTTGCGTCCAACAATTGTCTGATTTTGCCGATTTTCACTGTTTTTCTCCTCTTAAAAAATTTTTTTAGGACATATTGTATAATAGGTATTGTAGCATAAATCCCCTTCGTTTGCAATATTTTTAAGAGAACTTGCAACAATTTGTTGACATATTTTACAAATAAAATTATAATAGGGTTATATTACATTGAAAGAGGAGTCTTCATTTATGAGAGTTTACAATTTTTCTGCCGGTCCGTCTATGTTACCGGAAGCCGTACTGAAACGCGCACAAAGCGAAATGCTTAGTTACAAGGACAGCGGTCAATCCGTTATGGAGATGAGTCATCGATCTAAGGAGTTCGGCGAAATTATTCTCTCCGCAGAAACGCTTCTGCGCAAGATTATGAATATTCCCGACAACTACAAGGTATTATTTTTACAAGGCGGCGCCTCCAGCCAATTCGCCATGGTTCCGCTGAATTTGATGACAAAAAATCATAAGGCCGATTACGTACTGACCGGCGCATGGGCCAAAAAGGCCTACAAGGAAGCCAGCCGTTACGGTGATTGCAAGGTTGTTGCCTCTTCGGAGGATAAAACCTTCAGCTATATTCCCGCGCTGGATCCCGCGACCTTCCGCAAAGACGCCGACTATTTCCATATTTGTATGAACAACACCATTTACGGTACAAAATATGCCGTCTTGCCGGATACCGGCGATGTTCCGCTGGTTGCGGATATGTCCTCGTGCATTTTGTCCGAGCCGGTGGATGTTTCCAAATTCGGCGTAATCTACGCCGGTGCGCAAAAGAACATGGCGCCCGCGGGGCTGACGGTGGTCATCATTCGCGAGGATTTGATCGGCGAGGCGCAAGAGATTACCCCCACCATGTTTAAATACAGCACGCATGCCGACAACGGCTCGATGTTCAACACCCCGCCCTGCTACTGCATTTATATGCTGAAGCTGGTGCTGGAG
>CAKRPM010000268.1 GCA_934378025.1 uncultured Eubacteriales bacterium
TCATGGAGGTTACCACCAAGCCGATTATTTTTGACGGCGACACCGGCGGTCTGACGGAACACTTTGTATATACCGTTCGGTCATTGGAGCGTATGGGCGTTTCCATGATTATTATTGAGGATAAAACCGGACTTAAGAAAAACAGTTTGTTCGGAACAGAGGTGGAACAAACCCAAGACTCGATTGAGAATTTTTCCGCAAAAATCGCCGCCGGAAAAAAAGCGCAAAAAACCAAAGATTTTATGATTTGTGCGCGAATTGAATCTTTGATTTTAGAGCGTGGAATGGAAGATGCGCTGACACGTGCTTTTGCTTTTGTAAAAGCAGGGGCGGACGCCATTATGATACATTCTCGCAAAAAATCTCCCGATGAAATTAAAGAGTTTATTTATAAATTCCGTCAAAAGGACGCAACAACGCCGATTGTACTGGTACCTACCTCATTTAATACGGTCTATGAAAGCGAGTGGAAAGAGATCGGTGCCAATGTTATCATTTATGCAAATCAGCTGACGCGTACCGGTTTCCCGGCGATGCAGGACGCGGCTCGAACAATTCTTGAAACGCACAGAGCCAAGGAATGTGATGAAAAATGTATGTCGATTAAAGAAATTATTAATTTAATTCCGGAGGAATAACATGCAAGATCATGTGAATACAACCGATTCTATACGGCATATTGAAGATCTTGAAATTATTTTAAAAAATATTGCGTCGGAAAATTGGATGTTGGTTTGTGACGCTGCTTTTCATTTTTTGCCGGAACATATTAAAGCCGTTTTTGAAAAATATGCAGCGCGTTGTGTGCCGTTTAGCGATTTTACGCCCAATCCATCGTTTGAGTCGGTGATGCTCGGGCTTTCGAAATTTAGAGACGAAAAATGCTCTATGATCGTTGCCGTCGGCGGCGGAAGTGCCATCGATGTGGCAAAATGTATAAAGTTGTTTTACGGTGTGAGCGATCCGCTGAAATATCTTAGTGAAAAGACAGAGGTTGACTATAAAACCATCGGTGATATTCCGCTGATTGCTATGCCGACCACCGCCGGCACAGGCAGCGAGGCCACCAGACATGCCGTAATTTATTACAACGATCAAAAACAGTCCATCGGCGACAGCGCAATCATCCCCGATATCGCCGTACTGGAACCCTCCGTATTGCGTTCGCTGCCGCTGTACCAAAAAAAGAGCACAATGCTGGACGCGTTATGTCAGGGGATAGAGTCGTGGTGGTCTGTGAACAGTACCTCCGAAAGCAAAGAATACAGCAGAGCCGCTGTGGAAACGATACGAGATAATTGGCAAGAGTATCTATTTTCCAACTCGGATGCCGCAGCTAATAAAATACTTTATGCTGCCAACTTTGCCGGAAAAGCAATTAACATCACGGCAACAACGGCCGCGCATGCCATGAGCTATAAACTCAGTTCGATTTTCCGTTTTCCGCACGGACATGCCGTCGCCGTTTGCATGCCGCAGGTTTGGCAATATCTTTTGACCCATACCGATCGCTGCATTGACCGGCGCGGCCAGGCGTATTTGGAAACCGTATTAAAGGAAATTCCGGTTTCGGTGGATTGGTTTGTTTCACTGATGAAACAGTTGGATATGGGAAATCCATGCGCCAAAGCTCCGGCGAAGGCGGTTGAAATACTAACGGATTCGGTTAATCCCGTGCGTATGAAGAATTTTCCCGTGAGCGTTGATAAAAACGAGATTAAGAGCATGTATGAAAGGATTATAGAGCATGAAAGTTAAGTCATTTGTGGAACTTCTTGATGTTGATTTTTTTACCGGCGTTCCGGATTCACAGCTGAAAGCACTCTGTAATTATCTGATTGATCAATACGGTGTTGACGGAAAACATCATATTATCGGAGCAAACGAGGGAAATTGTACGGCGATTGCCGCCGGATATCATTTGGCTACAGGAAAAACGCCGGTAGTCTATATGCAAAATTCGGGGGAGGGCAATATTATTAATCCGGTTGCTTCACTAT
>CAKRPM010000269.1 GCA_934378025.1 uncultured Eubacteriales bacterium
TCTGTATCGGTATATTCGCGGCGTTTTAGAGCAAGCGGCGGAGCAATATCGGTTTATTTTAGCGCAAGTACCTGCCGAACTTGCCGAGAGCAAGCTGGGAATGGGGCTGCAGGCGGAGACGGATATGGTGCGCTCGGCGCTGCAGCTTTTGGAAAAACGGGATTTTGACGCGCTGCGCCGCCATTTGACCGAGTACAGGTTTTTTACCTGGAACACACGCGGCAAAATCTATGAGCCGTTTGCGGAATTGACGCAGCGCCTGAAAACGCAGCGTGCCGAGGCGAAGGACGCATTAACGGGGCTGACCAATGATGTCTTTTATCAGGAGGAGGCGGCGCATTTGGCGGACGCCCGACTGAGCGCGCAACAAATCAGCACCCTGCTTTCGCTGGCCGAGCAGCTGCGCGGACGGTTCCGCGCGGCCAAAAAACAGCGCGGTGTGCTCAGTTTTGACGATTTGGAGCACGGCGCTCTGCGGGTGCTGATCGAGCGGTACGATCCGCAAACGGATACGTTTGTCCCCACGGCAGCGGCGTTGGAGCTGCGGCAGAATTTTGACGAAATTATTGTGGACGAGTATCAGGATACCAATCAAAAGCAGGATCTGATTTTTCGTGCGCTTTCCCGATCGGAAGAGAATATTTTTATGGTCGGCGATATGAAGCAAAGCATTTATCGCTTTCGCGGCGCTTGCCCGGAGCTTTTTGCCGAAAAACGAGCCCGCTCGCATAAACTGGAACAAACAGAGCTGACAGAGCCCTCTTATTTGTACTTAAATCAAAATTTCCGTTCGCATCCCGATATCTTGGCTTTTGCCAATCAGGTGTTTTCGCAAGCTATGTCGCCCGCGCTCGGGCAGGTGTGCTACGATGATAATGAGGCGCTGCATACCGGCGGCCTGTACCCGGCGGACAGTGCGGGTCATGTGGAGCTGGACGTGTTGATCCGAGAGGACGACGAGCTGAGCAATATTCAAGCCGAGGCGGACTTTGTGGCGGATAAAATCGCCGCGCTGTACGGCACGCCTTTTTATGATGTAAAAGCGGGTGCGGTGCGGTCTTTGACCTATTCGGATATGGCCATTTTGTGCCGTACGGCGACAGGCGTGGCGGACTTTTTCGAGCAAGCGTTGGCCCGCCGCGGCATCGGTTGCCTGAACAACAATCCGGATAAGCAGTTTTTGGATCTTTGGGAGATCAAAATGCTGCGCGCCTTTTTGCAGGTACTGGATAATCCGTATCGCGACATTCCGCTGATTACCGTGATGTATTCGGATTTTTACGGTTTTTTGCCCTCTCAATTGGCGGCGGTGCGTCGGACGGCCAAAAATATGCCGTTTTATGACGCGGTGCGTCGGGCGGCCGAAACGGATGAAAAGTGCGCCGCCATGCTCTCGCAAATCGAAAAACTGCGTGCGCGGACAGCGGGCAAGCGTACCTATGAGGTGTTGGAGGACGTTTTCTCCGAAACCTATATTTTGGAAAAAATCGCGCGTACGCCGGGCGGCGCGGCGCGGGTGGATAACATGCGGCTGTTGCTGCGCTATGCCACCGAATATGAGAAAAACTCCTATAAGGGCTTGTTCGCTTTTTTAAATTATTTGGATCGTGCCGGCGCTACCGGGCAGATTTTGCCGGGCGCGGGGGGCGGCGGACAGACCGATCGGGTGTCCCTTTTGTCCGTTCATAAATCCAAGGGCTTGGAATGGCCGGTGTGCTTTTTGGTGGGCGCGGGCAATGTGCGCCGAAAAAACGAGGGACAGAAAAGCCCGTTTATTTCCGACAGGACGCTCGGCTGTGCGGTGAAAATGCGCCGTGACGAGGACTTTTACGAATACGGCGAGCTGGGATATACCCTGATTGCAAATTCCGGCTGGGACGCGGAACTGAGCGAGGAAATGCGGGTACTGTATGTGGCGTTGACGCGGCCGAAAACGCATTTGTTTATCACGGCCTGCGGCGATCGGGCGGCAATGGAAAAAAG
>CAKRPM010000270.1 GCA_934378025.1 uncultured Eubacteriales bacterium
GAATAATAGCCCCCAGATTATGGGGATCCACAATTTCATCGGCAATGATGACAAACGGTTTTTCCCCGCGCTGCGCCGCCACCGCCAAAATGTCCTCCGGCGACACATAGCTTTTTTGCGCCGCAAAAGCCACAACGCCCTGATGATTTTCACCGCAAGCCAACTGCTCCAGCTTGGCTCTTCCGGCGGAAATCACCGGAATTTTAGCATCTCTTGCCAAAGCCGTTATTTTTTTCAGACTGCCGTTATGATCACCGGCGATCAAAATTTTATCAATTTCCCGACCGCCCTTCAGCGCTTCCAGCACATTGTTGCGGCCGAAAATAATATCGTCATACGGTTTTTTATCTTGCATATCAACAGCTCCTTGTTTGATATTTTGATTTTATCATATTTTCCGACAAAAATAAACCTTTTTTCACAATATATTTGATAAAATTAAAATACTCTGCTATAATAACGGCAAGTGAGGCGATCAACCAATGAACCGAAATTACGACCAAGAACTGCAAACGCTGATTGTGCAACATTCTTCCGAGCAGAAGCGTCTGCTGCTGCACAGCTGTTGCGGGCCGTGCAGCACCTATGTGCTGGAGTGTTTGGCAGAACATTTTACAATAGATTTATTCTTTTACAATCCGAATATCGCGCCGCCTGCCGAATTTGAAAAGCGGTTGGACACCCAACGTCTGGTGCTGAAAAAAAGCGGTCTTGAGCGCTCCGTCCGTTTGATTGTCCCGCCCTATACGCCGCAGGAATTTTATGAAGCGGCCAAGGGCTTGGAGGATCAGCCGGAGCACGGCGAGCGCTGTACAGCCTGTATGAAACTGCGCATTAATCGCACCGCACAGTTTGCCGCCGAAAACGGATACGATTACTTTTGCACAACACTGTCCGTCAGCCCTCATAAAAACGCGGAACTTCTGCACGCGCTTTCCGAGCAGGCACGCGCGCATTACGGCATTGATTTTTTGCCGGCGGACTTTAAAAAAAGAGGCGGCTTTTTACGCAGCACCGTTCTTTCAAAAGAATACGGATTATACCGACAAAACTACTGCGGGTGCGTTTTCAGCAAACCCAAGGCTTAAAAAAGCGGATTCGGCAATATGCCGAATCCGCTTTTTGAATTTATTTTCTGATTTTTTTAACAATTTCGCAAACCACAAAGGGCAGAATACTCAATGCGAGCACGCTCAGCCACTGTCCGACGGACAACGCACACATGCCGAATACCGTATTCACACCCGGAACCAGCATTACAAACAACGCCGTAATCAAAGAAAAAACACAGGCGATGTTTAAGGTTTTGTTTCCGAATATGCCAATCGAAAGCAAGCTATGCTTCGAGCGAACGTCATAGGCGTGAATGATCTGCGAAAGCGAAAGCACGGCAAAAGCCATGGTTTGCCCCGTCATAAGCGCCCCGGTTTCATCGGTGCGTGGTAAAAATCCCGTACCGATACAAAAAGCGAACAATGCGGCCGCACCGATTAAAGCGCCCTGCCAAACAATATCAATAGCAAGCGACCGACTGATCAGCCCCTCTTTTTTTCGACGGGGCGGATGCGTCATCAATCCCTCTCGTGCCGGTTCCATTCCCAGGGCAAGCGCGGGAAATGCGGCAATCACCACATTAATCCACAGCAACTGCAGCGGCAGCAAAGGTATACTAAATGCCAGAAGCATCGCCATAAAGATCGTCATAATTTCGCCGATGTTTCCGGACAATAAAAAGCGTACCGTCTTTCCGATATTATTATAAATGCCTCTGCCTTCCCGAACGGCGGATACCACCGTGGCAAAATTGTCGTCCAGCAGCACTAAATCAGCGGCCTCCTTGGCAATGTCCGTGCCGCCCTTTCCCATTGCGCAGCCGATATCCGCCGCCTGCAATGCCGGCGCGTCATCCATGCCGTCCCCCGTCATGGCGACCAGTTTGTCCTTTTTCT
>CAKRPM010000271.1 GCA_934378025.1 uncultured Eubacteriales bacterium
GGATTACAAACTGCACATCGACGATCCCGTCGGCGCGGTGGCCGTGCATTGCCTCAACGGTATTTGGGGAACGCTGGCGGTCGGTTTGTTTGCCACGGACAGTGCGCCCGCATTTGCCAGAGGGCTGGGGGACGGCTCGTCCTTCGGCGCCAACCAAATTGCCGCCAAGGGTCTCTTTTACGGCGGCGGATTTCGTCAGCTGGGGCTGCAATGCGTCGGTGTTTTGGCCACGGCCGCATGGACGGCGGCTACCATTGCGGTAACCTTTTGGATCATTAAAAAGATTTTCGGCCTGCGGGTGAGCCGCGAGGAGGAAATCGAGGGGCTGGATGTAAAAGAACATGGTCTGGCCAGTGCCTACGGCGGCTTTTCCATGTTGCCCGAATATATTGACGAGCAGGCGCCGGTGGCGGTGGACGGTTCGGTACCGCCCGCAGCGGCGGTGGAGGTCACCGAGATGCCGCGTGCGGCGGCGGATGTATCCGGCCGTAAAATGACCAAGGTGGAGATCGTTTGCAAGGAGGCGCGCTTGGAAGCGCTGAAAAATGCGATGGTCGGCATCGGGATTACCGGCATGACCGTCAGCCATGTACTGGGCTGCGGCGCGCAAAAAGGCAAACCGGAATATTACCGCGGCGCCTTGGTGGAAGCGGCGTTGCTGCCGAAAATTCAGGTGGATATCGTAGTTTCCGGCGTGCCGGTGGGCCGTGTGGTGGAAACGGCGAAAAAAGTGCTGTACACCGGGCATATCGGCGACGGGAAAATCTTTATTTACGATGTGGAAAACGTGGTAAAAATCCGTACCGGGGAGACCGGGTATGACGCCTTGCAGGATGTCGAATGACCCCGAAAAACGCCCGAAATCGGTGAAAACTCGGCCGGTGCAATTTTTCACCGCGATTTCACCGAGGACGGTCCGTTTACCGGTGCAATTTTTCACCGCATTTTCCCCCTAATAGAAAAGAAAAGAAGATAAATAAACTCAAAAGAAAATAAGGCCAAAGGGGTGCGCGCAAAAAACGCATCCCTTTGGCGCGCTTTACGGACGTTTTGCCGCTGTGATAAAAGCGCTCTTTTTTTCAGCAGCGCCTGCATGGAAAACGCCGTTTTTACGAGAAAGCTTTAAGACCGTTTGGGATCAAATGCGGGGTTAAACGCGTAATAGTTTTTCGAGTTTAAATGATCCAGCACGTGATTAAGCGTTTCACCGAAGCGCTGATAGTGCACGACCTCGCGTTCTCTTAAAAAGCGAAGCGGTGCGATAACGGCGGGGTCCTTAGCCAGCCGCAGCGCATTTTCATACGTGGTTCGCGCCTTTTGTTCGGCCGCAAGATCCTCATGCAGATCGGTAATGGGGTCGCCCTTGACGGCAAAGGAAAGCGCGTTGTACGGCAGACCGCCGCCCGTTTGCGGATACACGCCCGCGGCGTGATCCATATAATAATCGGCAAAGCCCTGCTTTTGCAGCTCTTCGGCGCTCAGCCCGTCGGTCAGCTGACGGATCATGGCGCTGAGGATTTCTTGATGCGCCAGCTCCTCGCTGCCGATATCGGTTAACATGGCCTGCGCTTGCGCGTAGGGCATGGAAAAGCGTTGGTTTAAATAGCGCTGTGACGCGCCCAACTCGCCGTCCGGGCCGCCCATCAGCGTTAAAATGGCTTTGGCCATTTTTGCGTCCGGTGTTTTTATGTCTACCGGAAATTGCAGTTTTTTCTCATATTTCCACATGATTTATTCCCCCGTTTCCCACGGCCACGGCTCTTTGATCCAGTCCCAATACTCCGTGCTCTTTACGCTGTCCGCACTCAGCGGGCCGAAAGCGGCGGTGTACTGACGAACCAATTCGTCCATATTGGCTTTGGTTTTATGATAATAGGCGAGCGCTTTTTGATCGGAGGGATGACTGTCCAAAAACAAAATCACGTCATAAAGCGCAAAAT
>CAKRPM010000272.1 GCA_934378025.1 uncultured Eubacteriales bacterium
GACATCGGCGGGAAATTGCCCTTGCCCCGCCCCCAAAACGTATAAATATTTTATCTCTTTCGGGCGGGCGCGCACCATGTCATAAAAGGTGACTTGATCCATATAAGTCGGCAATACGCCGAATTGGTAACGGCGCAAGCAAACCGCCATCATGTCGTGCAACGTCTTACGCGTGATAACGGTATCCCCCAGTGCAAGCGCCAGCTGATCCAGCAGCTCTGTTAGCAGTTCATAGCTGCGCAGCCATTCCTCGGCCGCCGCTTTGTCCCGCTCTTTTCGGGCAAAGGCCTCCAAATGATCGGCCGTTTGATAATTTTGCAGCAAATCCCACACCGCCCGCAACAAGTCGACGGCTTTTCCCGGCGCGGTATCCTCTTTAAACTGCTCCAACGGTTCCATCAGTCGCTCGCGCGTGCGGTTAATCAACGACAAGCGCCGTTGTTTTTCCGCCTCGTCCCCGTCCTCCAGGCCAAACGGACTTTGCGTCCACGGCATTTTCCACTTTGCCCCGCGAATATTCCACAAAAACACATAGTTTTCAAGGGTGGCCACCGCTTCAAAATCCGCGCCGCACAAATAGGTCTTGGCCAGAGAAATCATATCTTCATAGCGATAGCCGTATTCCACGGCGTCAAACGCATGTAAAATCAAACTGAACAACGGTTTGCCCAGGGCGTCCGGTTTCCGATCGGTGTGCAGCGGAATCTCCACACGACGAAAAACCGATTCGACAATCGGCTGATAGGTCTGTGCCGCATTGCTGACCAGCGCAATGTCACGGTAACGGCATTGCCCCGACAGCACCTTTTGCCGAATATCCGCTGCAATCAGCGCCACCTCTTTTTGCGGCTCGGCCGCACCGAAAACCCGCACACTTCCGTCCGCAGGCTGCGGCGGGAGCGGCACATTGTCAAACGCATGCGCCTCAATGACAGCCAACGCCGCACTTTTGGCGCGGAAATTTCCCTCCAACAAGCGGCGTTCATAGCGCAATCCGTATTGCTCCAACAGTTTTTCCATACGGCGGACATGCGCGGTAACCACATGAAAAAGCCGATCGTCCGGATGCGCGGTAAAGGTTACAAACACATTTTCGCTTTGCAAAAAAATGTGTTCCAAAATTTTATATTCCTGCGCGGTAAAGCCGACAAAACCGTCGATCATCACCGTTTTCCCCGCAAAAAAATCATGCGCCTGCAGCGCACGCGCCGCACTGTCAAGATCATCAAAATGATCGCGGTACTGCCGCGCGGAAAGCGCCTTATAGCTCTCATAAATCAAAAACAAATCATGATATTTGCCGTACTGCGGGCGATCCTCCAGCAACGGCAAAATTTGCTCGCCGACGGCGCCGTAGGCGGCAAAATCATCCATGACCGGCTCGATTTTTTCATAAAAAGAAAGCATGCCGGCGCTTTTACGGTAAAATTTCAAGCGCGGTCGCACGGCGTCCACCGCACGATAGAGCATGGCGGTTTTTGCCACCTGCCCCAATCGCTGACGGGCGCAGCCGCCGTACTTTCGCTGCAGCGCGTCGCACAACCGATGAAAAGACAGCACCTGCACCCGATCCCCGAACCGTTCTTGCAGCATGCGTTCTGTTTCCATGCTTTCCTGTTCGGGCACCAGCAGGCAAACGTCCTGACAGTGCGCCGCCTTTTGATACAGATAACTGCTTTTTCCGGAGGCACTGCGCCCCAAAATCAACTCAATCATGCGTACTCCTTATTTTTGAAAATACCAAGCAAGCAACAGATCCACCATCCTGCCGTAGCTTTTCACACCGTCTTTTTGATCGTTGGACTGCAAATATGCGTCATACACCTTGCCGCTTGCATCGGCAATCGTCGTATTCCGAAACGGCTGCCAATAGGCCTCGTCGGCACGATCATCGCGCAGCACGCCGTCCGAAACCATTTGTGCCACCCGTACTG
>CAKRPM010000273.1 GCA_934378025.1 uncultured Eubacteriales bacterium
GGCCATATTATTGCGAAGTTTTTGGTAAGCCTTGTAATTGCATTGATCATTATCGGTCTGAGTTATATCATTTTGTATCCGTTGATCTATTGCCTTTCGTTTGCCATTCGCGATCCGCAGGATGTATACGATTCTACCATCATCCTGATTCCGAAGCATTTTACCATTAACAATTTCTTTGAAGCGTATGATTTCATGGATTACGGTACGGCGTTTGTCAATACCTTCCATTCCGCGGTTTGGCCGACGCTGTTCCAAGTGGTTGTTTGCTCGCTGGCGGGTTACGGCTTCTCCAGATTTAACTTTAAGGGCAAAAATCTTTTGTTCGGTCTGTTAATCTTTACGATGATTGTACCGCCACAAACCATCAATATCACGCTGTATGTAAGCTTCCGTTATTTCGATCCGTTTTCGATGTTTACGGGCTTTAACAGCATCGGTATTATGGCGCAACCGTATGTCGATTTGACGGATACGATTTGGTCGATCATCTTGCCCGCGGTATTTGCCGCCGGTATCAGAAGCGCATTGTTCGTCTTTATTTATCGCCAGTTTTTCAGCGGTTTTCCGAAGGAACTGGAAGAGGCGGCGTGCATCGACGGCTGCGGATCCATCGGTACATTTGTCAAAATCCTGGTCCCCAATGCGGGTCCTGCCTTTACCACGGTATTTCTGTTTTGCCTGGTTTGGTATTGGAACGATTATTATACCATTCCGCTGTTCTTGCCGCAGATGGATACACTGCCGTCCGTTATGGACAGCATGCGCTCCAATTTGACGGCGACCGACAGTGAGTATGCCGGTATCAATAAGTTTGAATTGTTCCCGATTTGGCGTGCCGGACTTGTCTTGTATATCGCGCCGCTTTTGATTTTGTTTATTACTTTGCAAAAGAAATTTACGGAATCGATTACGCGTGCCGGTATCGTCGGATAAAGAAATGCAAACCGACCTCTTTTACGGGGTCGGTTTTCTTTTGAAAGGATTTGCTATGCTCAGCTATGAAAAATGCAATTTATGTCCCCGTCAGTGCGGTGTGAATCGAAAAATCCGACAGGGGGCCTGCGGCGTTTTCGGATCGAAAATTCGCGTAGGACGCGCCATGCTGCACAAATGGGAAGAACCATGTATTTCCGGTGAAAACGGATCGGGAGCGATCTTTTTTGCCGGCTGCTCGCTGGGCTGCATTTATTGCCAGAATCAACCGCTCAGCCGACAAAAAACCGGTGTGGATATCACCGTGCGGCAACTGACGGATGTGATGCTTCGTCTGCAGGACGAGGGGGCGCATAATATCAATTTCGTTACGCCGACGCATTATGCCCCGGATCTTCTCGCGGCGACGCACTCGGCGGCAGCCGAGGGATTTCATCTTCCGATTGTTTATAATACATCCGGCTATGAAACGCCCCAAACCGTTCGGGCGCTGCAGGGAACGGTTGACGTCTTTTTGACCGATTTTAAGTATTTTGACAATCTTTGGGCGCAGCGTTATTCCGGCGTTTCCGATTATGTAGAGTATGCCAAAGCGGCGCTTGCGCAAATGGTGCGTCAGACCGGACGGGCCGAATTTGATCAAAACGGTTTGATGCGTCGGGGCGTAATTGTGCGGCACTTGATGCTGCCCGGGCATACGCGGGACAGCGAGCAGGTACTGCGCTATTTGCATGCGACCTATGGGGACGATATTTATATCAGTTTGCTCAATCAATATACACCGCTTTCATCCTTGAAATATGAAAATCTCAATCGAACGATATCGCCGCGAATGTACGAGCGCATGGTCGATTTTGCCTGTATGCTCGGCATTAAAAACGGATTTATTCAACAAGAGGGAACACAAAAAGAAAGCTTTATACCGAGTTTTAACGGGGAGGGTGTGCTAT
>CAKRPM010000274.1 GCA_934378025.1 uncultured Eubacteriales bacterium
TTATAGGAGGTCATCGAGATGGAGGATTGCATTTTTTGCAAAATCGCAAACGGCGAAATTCCGAGCAATAAGGTCTATGAGGATGATCAGTGCGTGGCTTTTTTTGATCTCAATCCCATGGCCAAGGTACATGTTTTGGTGATTCCCAAAGCGCACATTGCCGGTGCGCTGGACATAACGCCCGAAAACAGCTCGGTTGTGGCGCACATTTTCGAGGTCATTCCGTTGATTGCCGAAAAGTTGGGGCTTGAAAAGGGCTTTCGAATTGTCAGCAACTGCAACGAATATGCGGGGCAGAGCGTTTTTCATTTGCATTTTCACATTTTGGGCGGCGAACCGTTATCGCTGAACATGTGTTAGGAGGAAAAAAGAATGGAAGATCAAAAATATTACCATATTAAAGTTGCGGGGGTAGAACGCGATTTGCCGATTTGCCCGGTCAACGAGCATCTGGATATCGCGGCGTTTGTCATTTTCGGCGATGTGGAGTTGACGGTAAATTCCGCTGCCCGCCTGATCGAAAAAATCCCGGAGCACGACGTGATGATCACGGCGGAAAGCAAGGGAATTCCGCTGATTCATGAAATGGCGCGTCAGATGGGCGTCAATCGCTACGTTTTGGCGCGGAAAGCACCGAAGCTCTACATGAAAGATGTTTTCACCGTGGCGGTCGATTCCATTACGACCGATCATCGGCAAACGCTTTGTATTGACGGTGACGACGCCGAATATATGAAAGGAAAGCGCGTCGTGATTGTGGATGATGTGATTTCCACCGGCGAGTCGTTGAAGGCGATGGAAACACTGGTGGAAAAAGCAGGGGGCAACATCGTCGGCAGAATGGCCATTTTGGCCGAGGGCGACGCCACCGAACGCGACGATATCATTTATCTTGAAAAATTACCGTTATTCTTCAAATAAAGGAGGAGATCAACATGGCGGAATTGATGGCCAATGAAGGAAAAAATCTTGTGATTACGGTGGACGGCGTTGAGTATCAGCGGATCCCCGTGAAGACTAAGGTCGTCGGCGACGGCGACAGTATTCCGCAGGTGGCGCTGGAATATGCGGCGGATAAAATGGAGGAGGGGGACATCCTCTTTATCTCCGAGAAGTGTGTGGCCTGTACACAAAAACGCGCGATTTTCTTGAAGGACATTCATCCCCGTTGGTTGGCGCGCACCTTATGTAAATTTGTTTACAAATCGCCGTACGGTATCGGCCTTGCCATTCCCGAAACGATGGAAATGGCGCTGCAGGAGTGCGGAACGCCGCGTATTTTGTGGGCGGCATTTTGCTCCGCGATTTGCAAAATTTTCGGAAAACGCGGCGTTTTTTATAATATTGCGGGACCTAAGGCACGCTCGATTGACGGGCCTTGCTCCTGTACACTTCCGCCGTATAATCAGTGCGTTGTTCTGGGACCGGAGGATCCCGACAAAGTGGCGCGGCAGACCAAGGAGGTCATCGGTCATGACGTTTGTATCATCGACGTCAACGATATTGACGGTGTAATCCTGGGGGTGAGCGATCCCGCCATGAGCAAGGAAAAATTGGTGCGCATTTTAAAAGATAATCCGCTGGGGCAATCCCGTCAGCAAACGCCGATGGGCATTATTCGTCGGGTGAAATAGCTTTTTTAGAGATTTTTCTTGACAAAATGCAAACACCGTGGTAAACTAACAAAGTAAAACAAAGTAGGATGGTTTGTCTGTTCTCACCCTGTTGCAATTGCGCGACTGCGGTTTATACAAAAATGCAACTGCATGATTTGTAGAAAAACGGACATTCCTATGTCCGTTTTTTTAGTATCGGGAGGTGTAAGGACATTAACGCTAAAGACTTAAGCATTAACG
>CAKRPM010000275.1 GCA_934378025.1 uncultured Eubacteriales bacterium
ATGCAATGTTGGTGGCGGGCGTTTGCCTGATCGGATATCTTGCCTCCGGCTTTGTTCAAAATGTATATATCATTTTGTTGGGTTCGATGGCATTGCTGCTGTTGATTTTAACGGGAATTTGGCTGTTGCAAAAGCGTAAATCATAAAAAAGAACTCCGCCTTCGGTATGCACGATACCGAAGGCGGAGTTTTTTAAACGTATGGGGTATCAAATGTGATAACACATCGATAACTTGGATTTATGCCGTATACAAAACTTTCAATTTGCTCCTCGATTTCCGAGGCAGCCAATGCGCATTTTGAGGGTAAAACCAAATCGAAAATAATATTGGTGTGCGTGGGACCCTGGATCATTCTAAAGTCGTGGGTGGAGATCTTTGCGTCCAACGTTTGGGCAAAATGCGTGATTTTTTCTTTCAGCTCGGCCAGTTCCTTGCAGTGAGTGTCAATCGGATCCAAGTGAATACTGGCGTCGCATTGAAGCTTGCTTTTCAGCTCGTTTTCAATATTGTCAATTTCGTCATGCGCTTTCATAATGTTTTCATCGGCAGGCACTTCGGCATGCAGGGAGATGATGCGTCGCCCCGGACCGTAATCGTGCACAATAACATCATGAATTCCGCAAACCATCTCATGAGAAAGAACAATTTTTTGAATGTTTTGAATATATTCCGGATCGGGCGCTTGCCCCAGCAGTGGGGAAATGGTGTCTTTGGCGGCGCCGTACCCGGCCAGCAGAATAAATATGGCTACCAAAACGCCCATCCAGCCGTCAATTTGCCAGTGCAGAAAATGACCGATTAAACCCGAAATCAGGACGGCGGCGGTGGCAATGCTGTCGCTTAAGCTGTCGGTGGCGGTTGCCCGCATGGCAGCGGAATTTATTTTTTTGCCCAACTTAAAATTGTAGAGTGCCATATAAAGTTTTACAAGTATTGCCGCCAGTAAAACCAGAAAACTGACAATACCGAATTCCACCGGCTCCGGCCGAAAAATCTTTTCCACCGAGCTTTTGCCCAGTTCAAATCCCATTACAATAATCATAACGGATACGGTAAATCCCGATATGTATTCGATCCGTCCGTGCCCGAAGGGATGCTTCGGATCCGGCTTTTGCCCGGAAAATAAAAAGCCGACCATATTGATCAGCGAGCTTCCGGCGTCCGATAAGTTGTTAAACGCGTCTGCGGTAACGGCAATGGAACCCGTGGTTATGCCGACGATATATTTCGCGGCAAATAAAAGAATATTTAAAAAAATGCCGTAGCCGCCGCATAAAACGCCCAGGCGCTGTCGATAAAGCTGTTGGTCGTCGGTACGAAGAAACAGCTTTTGTAAAATGGTTAACATGTTTTCCCCTCCAATGAAGTATATTATGGCACAGCGGGCGAAAAAATGCAATATTACGGTTGATTTTACAGGTAAAAATTGTTATAATAGAAATCATCAAATGCAGAAAGGCTGAAATCATGAAAAAAATCATGTTGGTTTTCGGCACTCGTCCGGAAGCAATTAAAATGTGTCCGCTTGTCAATGAGTTAAAGCGCCGTGAAGAAGCGCAAACCGTGGTTTGCGTAACCGGGCAACATCGTCAGATGTTGGATCAGGTTTTGGAGGCTTTTTCCGTGCAACCGGATTATGATTTGTCTATTATGAAAGATAAGCAGACGCTTTTTGATATTACTACGTCTATTTTGGAGAAGATCAAGTTTGCTTTGGAAAAGGAAAAACCGGACGTCGTATTGGTACACGGCGACACTTCCACAACGTTTGTAACGGCGCTTGCGTGCTTTTATTTGCAAATTCCGGTCGGCCATGTAGAAGCCGGATTGCGTACGTATAATAT
>CAKRPM010000276.1 GCA_934378025.1 uncultured Eubacteriales bacterium
GAATGATGTCGATGCCCCACTCCTTTGCCTGCGCAGGGGGCATATCGCAGGCGGAATCGGTCAGGATCCGTACCATGGGCCGGGACAGGCGCATGGGATGTGTTTTTCCGTTAAAAAAGGAATTGAGCCGCCGCCGTCTTTAAAAAATATTTTTACGGAGCTTGAAAATGACGTGGGCATCCAACCGCCGCAGCACGGACAATTGACCTGCTGGGCAGAGCAAGGCGTTTTACTGCTCAATACGGTTTTGACGGTTCGGGAGGGGCAACCGAACAGTCATAAAGGAAAGGGTTGGGAAATATTTACCGACCGAGTAATTGAGTTGCTTAACGAAAAGCAAGCGACGATCGTCTTTCTCCTTTGGGGGGCAAATGCCAGAAATAAGGCGGCGTGCATTACCAATCCGCAGCATGTGAAGCTGTTTGCTCCGCATCCGAGTCCGCTTTCGGCACATCGCGGCTTTTTCGGGTGTCATCATTTTTCTAAAGCGAATGAAATTCTGCGTCAGGCGGGATTGGAGCCGATTGATTGGTCGGTACGATAATAAAAAACGGCAGACATTTTTGGTGTCTGCCGTTTTGTTATTCGGATAAATCAATGGTTTCGCCCGGATGGATGGTGTATAAGCGATCGCGCTTATAAACCACAAATTCAATGGTTTTGCAGGTGGGATTGTACACTTTCGTTCCGTCGACAAAAAACCGAAGGGCGCGGAAGCTTTCCACATATTCGTAAATTTCAATGTTGGTCGCATACCAGATATCATCATGACCGCCCATGACTTTTGCAAAGTTTTCGATAACTTCCCAGTTATTATTTTGTTCAAATTCATAGCTGTGACCCCAAAGATAAAACAGTAGGGGACGATCGGGTGTTTTTCTTTCCAAAAATGTTTTCATCAGTTCCGGCAACCGCTCGCTGTTATGATGGCAGGTCGGATTTAAACGCAGCCAATCGTGCGGAAGATTAAAGGAAAAAGTCGAGTGCGTTGTTCGAGAATAAGCGATGCCGCAATCTCGGCAAATTTGAACGATTTGATCGTTACAGATGCCGTACGGATAGGCCATGCCGCGCACCTCGGTATCAAACATGCTTTCCAATTTTTTTCGATCGGCTAAAATTTCATAGGACAGTCGATAGGGAGGAAGATCATCGATATAGGGATGAGTGAACGTATGTACCGCCACTTCATGATGTGAATTTTCATAAAGCTCTTTGGCGGCTTGCCGCGTCATAATACGATGAATACGGCCCGGTTCAAATTCCTGCGGTTGATCATAAAGGCGCCCGCTGTTTACATTAAATGTACATTTTATGCCGTATTGATCGATAATACGCATCAATTTTTGATCTTGCTCAACGCCGTCGTCGTAGCTGAGCGTGACGGCCTTGGTTTTGCCGCCCGGAAAACGCAAATAGACTTTAATCATGATTTTTCACCTCGGTTTATTTTACAATGGAATCAGTGCTTTTGCAAGGATTTTCTTGAAAATAATGTTGACATTGTTCTTTAAAATTGATATACTAAAAAAGCTTTCGGGCCATTAGCTCAGTTGGTTAGAGCTACCGGCTCATAACCGGTTGGTCTGGGGTTCGAGTCCCTAATGGCCCACCAACTGAAAAGACCCCCCGCAAGCCTTGGGCTTGTAGGGGGTCAGTTTTATGTTTGTAAAAACAGAGGCGTTACCTTGGTGAAAGAAATGCTGCCTTGCGTAACATAAATACTGGAATAGGGAATTTTGCCGAGCTGCTTTTGGATTTGTGAGTTATCAATAAACGAGGTGAGCAGCGCGGGATCAATGGATAACGCGGCAATTTTTATAC
>CAKRPM010000277.1 GCA_934378025.1 uncultured Eubacteriales bacterium
TTCAAGAACCGAGCCGGTTAATCTTGCCATGCGCGGCATTGTTTACGATTTGACGCGGTTCGATGATTTTGACGAGGTTCTGACCCGCTTTCAACCGGGCGCGGAAACGCCGTATATCTACCGTTCGGGCGTTTATGCACTCCCGGATTCGCAGACCTTCAACGTGCTTTTTTACCGTAAGGATATCCTTGACGAGCTGAAAATCAAGGTGCCGGAAACATGGGATGAATTTTTAGCGGCGACCGCCGCAGTACAGCGGAAAAATATGAATACATACCTGCCTTATACAAAAATCACCGCCGCCGATACGGTGAATACGGGTGTGGGCGGGCTTAGTATATTTCCTACCATGCTGCTTCAAAAAGGTGGGAGCATTTATAACAGCGAATACAGTGAAACGGCGCTTAACTCGCCTGTTTCCATTGCGGTATTTAAGTACTGGACGGATTATTACAGCCGGTATTCGCTTGACGCGGACGCAAACTTCTATCAGCGCTTCCGCATCGGTACGATTCCGCTCGGAATAGCGCCGTATACGCAGTATTTAACCTTTGCGGCATCCGCGCCTGAGATAGACGGCAAATGGGAGATTGCCGAAATACCCGGTTTTATCGGCGAAGACGGCAAAATTTCCAATATCTGCGCCGGGGCAGGCTCGGGCTGCGTGATTATGAAATCAAGCAAGCACAAGGACGATGCCTGGGAGTTCTTAAAATGGTGGACCTCTGCGGATACACAATATGAGTATTCAGCAAAATTAGAAAGTGTTTTAGGTCAGCTCGGCAGGGTGGCAACCTCAAACAAAGATGCGCTTTTAAGACTTTCGTGGGATAAAAAGTCACTTTCCGTCATTCTTTCCCAATGGTCAAAGGTGAAAGAAATAAGGGAGATTCCCGGCAGTTATTATGTTTCCCGTTCGGTTGACCAGGCGTTTTGGGCAGTCTACAATGATACATCCACTCCCAAAGAAGCAATCAGCGAATGGGCAGGCGTATCCAACAAAGAAATTAAACGCAAAACTGCGGAATATGCCGATAAGAAGATCGATTAAGAGGTCGTTTGAATGAATAAAAATAAGATTATCAAAACATTTAAGAACAGATGGCAGCTATATGCGCTTCTTTTACCTTTTCTGATACTTTTCTTTTTAATGACTGTTTTGCCGGTAATTTCATCTATCTTTTTAAGCTTTACGGATTTTGATATGGTTTCTTTACCGTCGTTTTCGGGCTTGAAGAATTATATCAGAATGTTTTTAGAGGATGATATTTTCCCAAAAGTGTTAAAAAACACCATTCTTCTTGCCATTTTGACAGGACCGGCGGGCTTTCTGTTAAGCTTTGTTCTTGCGTGGCTGATCAATGAATTTAAGCCTATGCTGCGCACAGTTTTTTCTTTCCTGTTTTATGCGCCGAGCCTTGCAGGCGGGATTTTTGTGTGGCAGACGATATTCTCCTCTGACGCTTACGGATATTTTAACAGTATTCTTTTATCCACGGGGCTGATAAACGAGCCGGTTGCGTGGCTTTCCAGTACAAAATTCATTGTACCCATTGTGGTAATTGTGCAGATATGGCAAAGTCTCGGCGTTTCGTTTCTTGCAAATCTTTCAGGACTGCAAAACGTCAACAACGAACTTTTTGAGGCGGGTGCGATTGACGGAATCCGCAATCGCTGGCAGGAGCTTTGGTATATCACCCTGCCGGGTATGAAATCAATGCTGCTGTTCAGCGCGGTGATGCAGATTGCAGGCGCGTTCTCCATTTCGGGTATCATCCAGCAGTTGGCGGGCTACCCCACGGTGAACTATGC
>CAKRPM010000278.1 GCA_934378025.1 uncultured Eubacteriales bacterium
TGACTGGACTCCGTATTTCAAATACATGATCACCTGCGTTAAAGACGGCAAGGACATCGATAACGACTGGTGCGGCGATCTGAAAACCGGTTCTGTTGTTTTGACGGATGTCAATGAAAAAGCTGCGGCCAAAGATACGCAGAAGAAAATTGACGAAGTGAAAGCGAAACTGGAAGACGGTTCTCTCCATGTATTCGATACGGCAACCTTCACGGTTGGCGGCAAAGCTGTTACGACTTATAAAGCCGACGTGGACACTGACGCAAATTACGAAGGTGACACCGAGGTAATTTCCGACGGCTATTTCCACGAGTCCGAGTATCGTTCTGCTCCGTATTTTGATCTGAAGATCGACGGCATTACGTTGCTCAACGAAAAAATGTAATTACTATTTGTTGTTTGTTTTTTAGGCGGGGCAAATATTTTGCCCCGCCTGAAACGATTTTTTAACTTTGAAAAAACGGCTGCACGTTTGCAGAATTTTTTTGAAAATTAAAAAGGAGGACATTTCTGTGGATGCAATCCCTGCGATTGAACTGAAGAATATTACCAAAACGTTCGGAAGCATTGTGGCAAATAAAGACGTTTGTCTCACCGTAAATCACGGTGAAATTCTTGCGATTTTGGGTGAAAACGGAAGCGGCAAGACCACCCTGATGAATATGATTTCCGGCATCTATTTTCCCGATGAGGGGAAAATTTTCATCGGCGGGCAGGAAGCGGTAATACGCTCTCCCAAAGATGCCTACGATTATAAAATCGGCATGATTCATCAGCATTTTAAACTGGTTGATGTATTTTCGGCTACGGAAAATATTGTGCTTGGGTTTAAAGATAACACCGGCTTTAATTTGAAACAGTCCGCAGAAAAAATCAAAGCAATCAGCGAACAGTACGGCTTTGAACTCGATCCGAACAAAAAGGTATATGATATGTCTGTTTCCGAAAAACAGACGGTTGAAATTATCAAGGTGCTCTACAGAGGTGCCGATATTTTGATTTTGGACGAGCCGACCGCAGTGTTAACCCCTCAGGAAACGCAAAAACTTTTCTCGGTTTTGCGGAAAATGCGCGAAGACGGAAAAGCAATTATTATCATTACGCATAAACTTCATGAGGTAATGAGCATTTCCGACCGCGTTTCTGTTTTACGGAAAGGGGAATACATCGGAACGGTAGATACTTCTGAAACTACCGAAACGGAACTCACCGAAATGATGGTGGGCAAAAAAATCAGTTTAAATATTGAACGCAGTGAACCGAAAGATCCGCAAGACAGATTGACCATAACGGGATTGCAATGTCTTAATCGTGAGGGCACAAAGGTATTGGATGACGTATCCTTTGTGGCACGTTCCGGTGAAATTTTGGGTATTGCGGGAATTGCCGGCAGCGGTCAACGAGAGCTTTTGGAAGCGATTGCAGGGCTGCAAAATGTTCAGTCCGGTGAAATTGTTTATCATAATCCGAAAACCGGAAATGACGAAAGCCTGCGGGGAAAAACTCCGCTGCAAATTCGTGAGCTTGGCGTGCGCCTTTCGTTTGTACCGGAGGATCGCATCGGCATGGGCTTGGTCGTGGCCCCGGCCACCGAGTCGATCATGGGCTCGCTGCCGCTGGCCAAGGCCGGGGTCGGCTCGGCCATCAACGACACCACCCGCCAGGTCGGCGGAGCGCTGGGCGTGGCCGTGCTGGGCAGCATCCTCGCCTCCAGCTACGGCGCGGCCATCAAGCCCACCCTGCGGAGCGCGCCGCCACCGGTCGCCAAGGCCGCCGGCGACTCGATCGGGGCCGCCACCAC
>CAKRPM010000279.1 GCA_934378025.1 uncultured Eubacteriales bacterium
GTATTTCCCGCGTCAATCAATTCTACTGCTGCGGCCACATTTTTTTGTGTTTGCCCGATCATCTCGGACAACTGTCGAATTTCATTCATTTTCAATCCATTCCTCTGATCATTTCAATTTCTCTGTCCGTAAGGTAACGTGCCAGTCCCGGCAAAAGTCCGTCATCCAGCGGCAAATTCCCCATTTTTTCCCGATGCAGTGCAACAACCTCATTGTCCAGTGCCGCAAACATTCGTTTAATTTGATGAAACTTTCCTTCTTGCAGCACCACACGGGCCGAATTCTCGGAAAGCGGCAAATATACCGCGGGTTTACAAATTTCCTCGCCGATTTTCATGCCGGCTGCAAAAGCCGCGGCATAGCGCTCATCCGCAGCATAACGAAGCGTAACAAGATATGTTTTATCAACATGCTTTCTCGGCGATAAAATTTCATGTGCAAAGTCGCCATCGTCGGTAATCAGCAAAAACCCCGTAGTATCTTTATCAAGGCGTCCGGCGACAAATAAGCCCCGTCTGCGCATATCCTGCGGCAAAAGATCCAAAGCCGTTTTCGCTTTTAGGTCCCGGGAGGCGGAAATCACACCGTCGGGCTTATTCATCATAATATAAACATGTTCCCGATATTTTCCGACTTTTCCGGCGCAGGTTAATGACACATCCGTTTGATAATGACGCGTGCCGTCTCGCACGGGTTGTCCGTTCACGCAAATTTCTCCGCGTGCAAGATACTTTTTTGCCTCGCGGCGCGTCACGCCGAAAGTACTGCAAATCAGCTTATCCAACCGTATTGTCGCCACGCTCCTTTACAACTTGTTTTACAAATATTCTATCATAATCAGGAGCAAAAGAAAAGTACATTTTATCGGAATGACGAAAAATCGGACGTTTCCGAACAAAAAGCGGACTGCCCGTTGCGGCAAACGTTTTTTCCGAATACTTTGCCGCACTTTGCAGTCCGCTATTTCATTTTCATGAGGCTTTCTGTTCTGTTTGTGCGGCATCATTGTTTTTCTCTTCCGTCGGCGCTTTCAAGCTTTTGCAAAAGCCTCCCAAAGCCGTTGACGAAATATCCCCTCCGATAATTTTATCTCCGCCGACCAAGACATTGGCGACCGCCTCCGATTCGCCGTCCTCATAGTTGAGAATTTTAAAAGTGTATTTATGTACCGTTTGACCGGCGTATTTTTCCAAATCAAAGCCGGCTTTTTTCTGCAGTTCATTATACTCTTTGTATTTTTCATCGAACGTTTGCGGAATGGTTACCTGTTCGATCAAAATTGCCTGCGGCGTAACCGTGTAACCGATCTTGGCAATATAATCCACCATCTGCTGCTGATTTTTGGCGGAAATTGTCCCTGCGGTTGAAATATTTCCGTTGGGTTCCGGAAGCAATAAAAACACTAACGTCAGCGCTAAGCAAAGCGCCGCAACACCACTGAGCAATCTGGTTCGGTTCAGCTTAAAAGAACAAATAAACATGTTTGTGTCCCCCCTACTCATAAGTACGAAGAACGCATCAAGATTAGAACAGATTTATAAATAAAACCCGCACAAAGCGAGTTTTATTTATTTTCAGTTTTGCTGCACCACTTTTGCAATCACCGTGTCAGGCGCTTGCCGATACTCCAGAAAATCAAAATCAAATGTTGCTCTGCCATGCGTCATACTGCGCAGCTGCATGGCAAAGTCGCCCATCTCGCCCACCGGCACATCCGCAACAACAATTCGTCTTCCATGCTCCGGCGCCGCCTCCATAGACAGCACCTGCCCGCGACGTTTATTGATATTACCGATGAT
>CAKRPM010000280.1 GCA_934378025.1 uncultured Eubacteriales bacterium
AGGCAGGTCTGGAAGGACTTGACGATGTACTCAACGGTACCACCGCCATTGCCATTTCCAATGAGGACCTGATTGCTCCGGCAAAGGTTCTGCATGAGTTTGCAGAGAAAAAAGACGGTTTTGAATTAAAAGGCGGCTTCATGGAGGGTAAAGTTATTACGCTGGATGAAGTCAACAAAATTGCAAAACTGCCGTCCAAGGAAACGTTGCTCACCATGTTGTGCATTGCACTCAATGGCAATATTTCCGGTTTGGCAAGAGCGCTTAACGCTATTGCGGAACAAAAAGGCGAAGCCACCCCTGCGTAATTTTAAAATAATTTTTTAGGAGGAATATTATCATGGCTATTGAAAATATCATTGAAGAGATCAAAGCTTTAAACGTTATGGAACTTGCTGATCTGGTGAAAGCAATTGAGGAAGAGTTCGGCGTTAGCGCTGCGGCTCCTGTTGCTGTTGCTGCCGGTCCGGCGGCCGCTGCTGCGGAAGAGAAGACGGAGTTTGACGTTATTCTTGCCGATGTCGGCGCCAGCAAAATCGGCGTTATCAAAGTTGTTCGCGAGCTGACCGGTTTGGGTCTGAAAGAGGCTAAAGAGTTGGTTGAGGCCGCTCCGAAAGCGATCAAAGAGGGCGCTTCCAAGGACGATGCCGAAGCGATCAAGGCTAAACTTGAAGAAGCCGGCGCAAAAGTCGAAATCAAGTAATCTCACAAAAGTTACAAAAAATGCAGTGCAACATAGTTGCACTGCATTTTTACTATAAAAAACTTTGTAAAACACCGTATTTTTTCGATGCCGAAGCCCGCAAAATTTATTGCATCGGCATGCGATTTTTCAAAGAATATAAGGGGAAAAAGGACTCGACATAAAAAAACACTTGTATTTTTATTTTTTTATATATATAATAAGTATGTTTTCGAAAAGCAGCGATGCGTGACGGTGAGGTGAGAAGACAGTGGACGTCATTACCAGTGTGCAAAATCCGCTTGTAAAAGAACTTGCGAAATTAAAAAATGCCGCTCAAAGAAGAAAAACGGGATTGTTTTTAATTGAAGGCGTTAAATTGTGCCGTGAAGCGTTGGGCGCCGGAATTGAAATTCGGTACTGCTTTTATGAGCCCGGTGAGTTACCGGCGGATTTTTCGGCGTACGGCAGGGCGATACAAACCAATGCCGCTGTCATTGCAAAGCTCAGCGAGGCAAAAAGCCCGCAGCACATTGTTATGGTCGGCGTGATACCGTCCTATCAATCGGAAGAAATCGACGGGCGGTTGGTGCTGGCGCTGGACGGTGTGTCCGATCCCGCCAATCTCGGCTCCATGATCCGCACGGCGGAGGCTTTCGGCGTACAGGATGTACTTTGCTCGGACACCACGGTCGATTTGTACTCTACCAAGGTGTTGCGCGGTGCGATGGGCTCCTCGTTTCGTGTGCGGGTGCATCGCGGAGATTTGATGAAACAGCTTTCCGATTTAAAGAAAAAGGGATACACTTTGTATGCCACCGGATTACATCGCTCGGCGTTGAAATTGAACGAGGTGGCGTTTTCTGAAAAAAGCGCAGTTATTATCGGAAATGAGGGGAACGGCATTGAACCGTCCGTTTTTGCCATCAGCGATCAAACTGTGTTTATCCCGATGATCGGGAAAAATGAGTCATTGAATGCTGCTGCCGCAGCGGCGGTGGTATTGTGGCAATGCTTCGGAGGAGAGTCATGAATCGACAGGTGCTTTGGATCTGGCTGCGCCGTGCACTGGAAGGCAACAGCAAAATCATGTATGCCTTGTATAAAG
>CAKRPM010000281.1 GCA_934378025.1 uncultured Eubacteriales bacterium
TCGGCGATCAAACGCTGGTGCAAAAAACGCTCTCTTCCTTGGAAATTCCCAGCGCCACAGCGCTCTATTTAGACGTAGAAACCGTATCGGCGGCCCGCGCGGCCGAGATTGCCGACAGCAACGAGGCGCTGCCGGAGGACGAGCTGAACTACAACGGTCTGCTGTATGTGGACATTTCATTCAGCGGCAAATTGTCGGACGGCAGCTATACGAAACGTTACACGGCGGACACGCCGGGCAAGGACGATTTTGAGCTGGGGTCGGCCTCCACCTTCCGCTTTGAAATGCCGGAGGGCAAAACCGTATTTGACATTGTGGAGGTGCGCATTTCCGTCTCGGATACAAGCGACGCCTGGGCGCCGCGCTTTATGCGCTTATATCTGCCGCTGGATTACGACGCGGAATTGGAGCTGGCGCGGCTGACCGACGCTGCGCTTGAAAAAGAATATGACAGCGCCGTTTTCTGCCAAGGCATGATTGACAAGGCCGTTTCCTTTGACCTATCCGCGCAAAACGCCGTTCCCGAAACCATGGCGGCGCAAATTCAGAAAAACTTTAAGCATACGCTGAGCGGGGCGCCGAAATCGATGTATTTTGACCGTCAAAGCTTCTACGCACGGCAAATTCTTTTCTTCCAACAAATGGAGAAGCTCTACGCCTCCGGTGAGGAGACAGACGCATGACAAAGAAAAAACGATTTTTGATCCTCGGCGGGGCGCTGCTGCTGGCAGCGGGGCTGTGCATCGGCATTTTAGCGCTTTGCGGTGTTTTTGACAAAAAAGAAAAAGAGAGCTTTTTGTTATCCTCCGAAAAGGCAGACGGCGATTTTTCCGATCTTTTTGGCATGGCCGGCAGGGATGACGCTTGTCTGGCGCATGTACAGATTACCAAGACGGAAAGCACCCATGCCCTGATTGAAAAATACGATCTGGCCGACACCGATTACACCCGACTGACGGCCCATGTAATCACCGACTACAATGGAAAAATCAGCGGAGAGATCACGATTTATCTTTTGGGAAACGAGACTTCCTTTCCCAGCCGTGAGGTGTTGACCGCAGGACGGGAATATCTGCTACGGCTGGAGCCATGGATGCTGGAGGACGGTTTTGTATATCTGCTCTCCCCCGTGACCTCCGACTACTACCGTGTGCATGAGGGGAACATTATGATTCGGCAAGAGGGGGTCTATCATCTGGCGGATTCCGTGGAGGGCTTTGCCCAAAAATACAAGGACTATCTTGCCCGGCATCCCCTTTCCGCCGATTCGCAAAAGCAGCATTTGACGGAAATGCTGGCCAAAATCGAGGCTTTTGACTACACCGCGGACGATTTGGACGCCGAGTTTGTGCAAAAAAATGTCCGCCCCGAACAGCGCAAGGACAACATTAAGGCGCTGCTGAACCCATAAAGCATAAAAAAGAGGAACGCCCACGGGCGTTCCTCTTTTGTTTTTAAAAAGCATCTCCGCAGAACTGAAAGTTTACCGATCCTATAGAAAAAAATCATCCCGCGAACGCTTTCGCGGGATGATTTTGTTTATTTTCCGTAAATTTCGCAAAGCAGGGCACGAATTTCATCCACCGAGGAGAAAATTGCCGTCGGCTCAATGCCGTATTTGGGAATATCGTCCACCGTGCTTTCCCCGCTGAGTACCAGCAGGCTTTTCGCCTTGGTGCCCCGGGTGACGGCCATATCGGTGTACAATCTGTCGCCGACAAAGGCCACCTCATGTTCCTCATATCCCGTAACGTCCAGCAC
>CAKRPM010000282.1 GCA_934378025.1 uncultured Eubacteriales bacterium
TATCTGTCCAACGGCTTGCTGTACGGTCCGGCCAAGGCGGCCAATGCCGGCGGCGTTGCCACTTCCGGTTTGGAGATGAGCCAAAATTCCCAGCGTCTGTCCTGGACGTTTGAAGAGGTGGATGCAAAGCTGCATACCATTATGAAAGATATTTTTGCCGCTTGCCAAAACGCCGCAAAAGAATACGGTGTGGAAGGCAACTATATGGCGGGCGCCAATATCGCCGGCTTTTTGAAAGTGGCGGAAGCCATGAAGGCGCAGGGTTGCGTATAATATCGTTTTAAAACAGAAAAAAGCCTACCGCGAGAGCGGTAGGCTTTTGGTTTTTTAAGGATGCAGGCGAACGTTGGCTTTTTCCAGCGCGGTTTGTAAGTCTTTCACCGACAGGGCGGCAAAATCATCGCTCATCGCGGCGGCGGTTCCGGCGGCCTGACCGGTTACGGCGCAGGCGGGAATTACGCGCGTTATGTCCCACATGGCATCGGTGACCGAAATGCAGCGGCCGGCAGTGATCAGATTTTTAACTTTTGCACTGTATAGGCTGCTAAAAGGAATTTCATAACGGGGACCTTTTCGGCACCAGTTTCCGATGCACCCCACGGAATCCGGACAAAAGGCGTGATCGGCGGCGATGTCCAGTTCGGTTTCGCCGACAATGCGGCGCGTCATGCGCACCTGGGGGATTGCGGACACGGCGGCGGGCTGCAATGACGGATCATTTTTTTGCTGTTGTAAAATAAGTTCCAGCATTTTTTCTCTGCTGTCCATAAGAACCTGCGAGGTTTGCGCAGCGTCCAAACCGGAAAAAACAGCGTTTGAAATTCTTTCGTCGGTACCGACATCCTTATCGGTATCGCTGAAGCCGTACATTTTCAACTTCAATCCCTCATTGCCGCAGTAATAATACCAACTGGCCAGCGTATTTTGCGGTGCGTACAGTGCGGTGGGCGCGCCGGTAAATTTACAAAGATCGGCGTCGCCCGTGGCGTCCACCACGGAGCCGACCGCAACGGCGCTTCGCCCGGATTTGTTTTCGATGATCACGGCCTTGATCTTTTCATCTTCGAGTACAACGTCGCAAACGGCACTGCCGTACAGAATGTTCACCCCGTTTTGTTTAAGCAGCTGTTCCAGCTCAATGGCAAACATCCACGGATTGTATTGAACGAGAAAACGGGTGCGGGCGCGCTCTTCTTTGCTGCCGCCCTCCAGCCAAGGCTTAGGATATCGATCCTGCGCGCCGTGGCGCATGGAAAGATGAAAAAGCTCCTCGGCAATACCGAAGCTCACTTGCTCGCCCATACCGTCGCACAGCGGCAGATAGATGGTGACCAGCCCCAGCGTGGCCAGCCCGCCCAACAAAAATTCCCGCTCGATCAGCATCACTTTTTTGCCCATTCGGGCCGCTGCCAAGGCAGCGCTTGCCCCGGCAAAACCGCCGCCCGACACCAGCACATCACAATGCTCGCAAACGGGCGTTTGTCTTGAAGATTCGGTGATAAAATCCATAGAAATGTTCCTTTCTTCGGATAAAGTATAAAAAAGCACTTAAGTGGACCCACTTAAGTGCTTGTTGAAACGAGGAATCCTCGTTTGATTATGGTGGAAGTTATAGGGCTCGAACCTATGACCCTCTGCTTGTAAGGCAGATGCTCTCCCAGCTGAGCTAAACTTCCGTTTTGGTGACCCGGACGAGAATCGAACTCGTGTTACCGCCGTGAAAGGGCGGTGTCTTAACCGCTTGACCACCGGGC
>CAKRPM010000283.1 GCA_934378025.1 uncultured Eubacteriales bacterium
GGATCCGGCCGACGAATATATGATATAGATAAAGAAAATGAGCTGTAAAAACAAAAGTTTTTACAGCTCATTTTTTTGCAGCTTTTTTTGCAGATAAACCATATCGCGCAGCGTTACCCCCGCTTCTATAATCGGATGATCATAGTAGCGCGTGAAAAAATCACATTCACGACGAAAGGGGATAAAGCCCATCCGTCGGTAAAAGGGAACGGTCAGCGGGCTGTCGCCCGTACCGACCTGCAGCATTTCAAAGCGATCGGCATACCGCTTTTCGATAAATTCAATCAGCGCCCGCCCGCAGCCGCGGCGGCGCGCCTCGGGCACAACGGCAAGATTTTTGATTTCCAACACGCCGTTTTCGTCGGTAACGGCAATTTCACCGACGGTTTGTCCGTTTTCTTTTAAAATATATAGCTCGGCACGGAAAAGATAGCGATCAATCATTTGCTTTTGCTCGTCTGCCATCAACAGCAAAAAAAGGTATTGCTCTCTTTCCTGCGGCGGCACTTTTTCAATGGTTCTTTTCATGGCGCGCTCCTTTTTTGGGGATGGCAAAAAATTTTAAGCGGTCAGTACAATCCAAATCGGGAGGACAATGATGGAGACAAGCGCGCTGAGCGCAGTGACCAGGCTGGCCTTGGCGGTATCTCTGCCGTATTGCGCCGCAAACATCACCGTGTTATTGGCGCTGGGCACGCAGGAAAGAATGATACATGCCGTTAAAAGCGTTCCGTTGATGCCGACTGTTTTGCACAGTAAAAAGGTGGTGGCCGGCAGTACAACGTGCTTGATCAAAACGCAAAGGTAGTTTTCTTTGGTTTTAAACGCTTCGGACAAATTTGCGTCCGCCAGATATGTACCGAACAGCAGCATGGCCAGCGGGGTATTGACGTCGGCCAGCGCGTCGATCGGCGCGGCGATGATTTTCGGCAGGGTCACGCCGGAAAGATAAATCGGCAGCCCCATTGCAATCCCGATTGTGCCGGGATTGATAAAAATCCCTTTGATATTTTTACGTCCTTGCCCGCCGGTCATAAGCACCGTGCCGTGCGTAAAACAAAATAAATTAAAAACGGCCACCATGATAGAACAAATAAAAACGCCCTCGGCACCCAGCACCGCTTCACAAAGCGGCAGCCCCATGTAGCCGATATTGCCGTACATGGCGGCAAAGCGGTAAATGGCGCCGTCCGGATTGCGGCGAAACAGCGGATGCGTCAGCAAAGCGCCGATGCAGTGAAAGATCGCAGTGCATAAAACGGTCATCAGCATCAGCCGCATCGTTTGGCGTTCAAAGGGCACGGCGGCAAACGCATGGCAAATCGTACAGGGCGTGATGATATAAAACAGCAGCGCATTGCACTTTTGCGCCGTGTCGCGTGTAAAAATTCCCGCCTTGTGGCAAATAAAGCCGACGCTCATTAAAACCGCCAGCACGCCGGTTTGCGTTGCCGAAGATAAAATATTATTCCAAAACACTTATTTTTTCTCCAACAGTGCGGCAATTTGGTTGACATTGCCCGCACCCATCAAAATTATGCAGTCGCCCGGGCGGGCATTTTGACGGATATACTCGGCAATGTCCTCAAAGGCACCGATATATTTTGAACCGGATATTTTGTCTCTCAGATCGGTGATCTTTACACCGATGGTATTGATTTCTCTGGCGCTGTAAATGTCCGTCACGATCACTTGATCGGCCTTCCGAAGGGCGGCGGCAAAATCGTCCATTAAATAATATGTGCGCGTAAAGG
>CAKRPM010000284.1 GCA_934378025.1 uncultured Eubacteriales bacterium
CATCAAATCATCTTCCAAAAATGAAATACCGGTTTTTTCTAAAATAATAAAAAGGAGTTCGCAGATAAACTCCAAAGAATGTGCGTCGTTTTGATTGAGCGCGGAAAAGGGCATTTGATAGGTGTTGATGTCTTCGTTTTCCATCAGCACTTTCACACTGGCGTCAGACAAAACCTTGATCTTCATGTGCATCCCCCTCTCTTTACAGTATAGGGGAAAATGCCAAAAAAGTTCCGACGGCTAATAAAATATCCCGCTAAGAAATTCTTAGCGGGATGGATTTTACTTTAGCAGCGCGCGCTTATCGCGTGCCCCGATCTTCGTTTTTTATAAAACGCGAATACGCAGCATGCCGGGCGTTGCACCGAGCTTTTGCAGAGTGCTGTCATCCACATCGCTGTCGCAGTCCACAACCGTGTAGGCAAAATCGCCGCGGGACTTATTGATCATGTTGGCAATGTTAATGCCGGCATCACCGAACGCACCCGAAATGGCGGATAAAACTGCCGGTACGTTTTTGTGAATCAGGCAAACGCGCACTTTGCCGCTGCGCGGCAGCTCAACATGCGGGAAGTTGACGGAATTGACGATGTTTCCGTTTTCCAGATAATCGCGCAGCTGATCGGCGGCCATAACGGCACAGTTGTTTTCGCTTTCTTCGGTCGACGCGCCAAGGTGCGGGATGCAGACGGCGTTTTCCATCTGAATGGTTTTTTCATCCGGAAAGTCCGTAACGTATTTGGCGACTTTGCCGCTTTCCAGCGCCGCTTTCAAATCGTCCTGATCCACCAGACCGCCGCGTGCCAGGTTCAGAATACGAACCTGATCTTTCATCAGGGCAATGCTGGTTTTGTTGATCAAACCGCGGGTTTCGTCCGTCAGCGGAAGATGCAGGGTTATGTAGTCGCAGTTTGCGTAAATCTCGTTAAGCGTTGCATGGTGTACGTGGCGGGAAAGATCCCATGCGGATTTGATGGAAAGATACGGGTCGTAGCCGTATACATCCATGCCCAGCGAAAGCGCCGCGTTGGCAACGTTGACGCCGATGGCACCCAGGCCGATAACACCGAGCTTTTTGCCTTTGATTTCAACACCGGCAAATTGGCTCTTGCCTTTTTCCACCTGTTTTGCAACGTCGTCCCCGCTCAGCCCTTTGGCCCAGTTGACCCCGTCAACAATGTTGCGGCTGCTTAAAATCAGCGCGGCAATGGACAGTTCCTTTACGGCGTTGGCGTTGGCACCCGGTGTATTAAAAACAACAATGCCTTTTTCCGCACAGCGATCGGTGGGAATATTGTTGACGCCGGCGCCCGCTCTTGCAATTGCCAGCAAATTGTCGTTAAAATCGTAGTCGTGCATGGAGGCACTTCTGACCAAAATGGCGTCCGGCGCCGCTTGCTCGGAGGATACTTTATAGGTATCGTCGAAACGATCCGTCCCGATTTTGGAAATTTTGTTCAGCGTTAAAATTTTCATAGTATTCTACGCGTTCTCCTTCTCAAATTTTTTCATGAAGGCGATCAGCTTTTCAACGCCTTCCACCGGCATGGCATTGTAAATGCTGGCGCGCATGCCGCCGACCGAACGATGGCCTTTCAGATTTACAAAGCCGGCCGCAGAGGACTCGGCAATAAACTTTTTATCCAAATCCGCATTGCCGGTAACAAACGGGATGTTCATCAAGGAACGGCTGCCCTCTGCCACGGTGGGATGGAACATTTCGGAATGATCCAAGT
>CAKRPM010000285.1 GCA_934378025.1 uncultured Eubacteriales bacterium
GCTCTTTTGTGAGCAGCTCTGTGGAGCGGGTTCATCATCTAATTGAGCCGTATATTCGCCTTTTGATTTCCGAAATTTCGGCGAAGCTGACCGCGGTACGCCGTGCAGGCTTGAAAATCGCCTCGGTTTACGTTGGGGGCGGTACGCCCGGTGTTTTAAGCGCCGAGCAAATAAACGTTTTATTGACAGAAATCGGCCGTCATATCGATCCGATTACGCTTAAAGAATTTTGCTTTGAAATCGGCCGACCGGAAACTGTTTCTGCCGAAAAGCTTGAAGTTTTGAAAAAGCATGGAATTACCCGGTTGTGCATTAACTGCCAGAGCTTAAATGATACGGTGTTGGAAGTGATCGGCCGTCGGCATACGGCAGCGCAATTTGAGCAAGCGTTTCTGTTGGCAAAAGACGCCGGCTTTTCCGAAATCAATGTCGATTTCATTGCAGGTTTGCCGGGCGAAAGCGCAGAAAGTCATCTTTCGTCTGTCCGTCGCGCCATTGAATTGGGCGCAGAAAATATTACCGTGCATACACTTTGCGTTAAACGCGCGAGCACTTGGGAAAACCGTGAGCAAATTCTGGATCCGCAATCAGCTGTAGTAGAAAAAATGTTGGAAGACGGGTATAAGCTGCTTAACGAGGCGGGGTATCGACCATACTATATTTACCGTCAAAAAAACACACTGGCAAACGGTGAAAACATCGGCTACGCCAAAAACGGAAAAATCGGCCTTTATAATATCTATATGATGGAGGATGTACATACTGTCATCGGCTGCGGCGCAGGCGCGTCTACCAAGTTGCTGCGCAACGGCCGGATTGACCGTCTTTATAATATGAAATATCCGCTGGATTATATTGAACATCCCGAAAAGTTGGAGCAATTTCATCAGGCTTTGTCGGATTTTTTACTGGGAGGAACGCATGAGCAATCAGGAAATGGCCGCTAAAATAAAAGAGCTGACCGATTTGATTCGGTATCACAGCGATTTATATTATAATCACGACCAACCGGAAATTTCCGATTATGACTACGATATGCTGTTGCGCCGTTTGCGCACGTTGGAAGCACAGTATCCGGATCTTGCCGATGAAAACTCACCGACAAAGCGCGTCGGCGGACAGGCGGACAGTGCTTTTCGCCCCGTCACGCATGAAGTTCCGCTGCAAAGTCTTTTGGACGCTTTTTCTTATCAGGAACTTGTCGATTTCGATGAGCGGGTACGAAAAGAAGTGTCCGATCCGCAGTATGCTGTCGAATTGAAAATCGACGGCCTTTCGGTGGCTCTAACATATCAAAACGGTGTATTTGTACAAGGCGCGACCCGCGGCAACGGAACCGTGGGCGAAGACGTTACTCAAAATTTAATGGTCATCCGAGACATTCCGAAAATTTTAACAGAACCGGTTGACATTATTGTTCGCGGAGAAGTCTACATGCCGCACAAATCCTTTGAAGCGTTAAACCGACAGCAAACCGAGGCGGGGCATGCGCCGTTTGCCAATCCGCGTAATGCGGCGGCCGGCTCGCTGCGGCAGCTTGACAGCGCCGTAACGGCAAGCCGAAATCTTTCGATTTTTGTTTTCAATGTCCAAAAAGGCGGAAAAGAAGTGCAAGGGCATGCACAAAGCCTGGACTATCTTAAGTCGCTCGGATTTAAGGTGAGTCCCTACTATAC
>CAKRPM010000286.1 GCA_934378025.1 uncultured Eubacteriales bacterium
GGATGGCACTGTTGTTTGTCAGCGGCGGCATTGTAACCGGTGTTACGGTTGTAGGGAAAAAGAAAAAGCGCTCCATAAAATAGCGCAGGAGCGGGACAGTCAAAATTTATACGACTGTCCCGCTTTTTTAACAAGCTGCCCCCTTGCATTTATCAGCACATCATGATATACTAATACTAAATGATTGATTAGTTATAATAAGGGTGGTATCGATGAAAACGACAGAGCGGCAACACAATGAAAAAAAGCAGGAAATTATGGAAAAGTGCTTTGCATGTTATGCGGAAAACGGACTGACCGGCACCGGGATTAAGGCGCTGGCGCAGGCGTGCGGCTGCACAACGGGAAATTTGTACTGTTACTTTAAAAATATAGACGACCTGATCATTGAGTCCACGGCCTATTGCATGGCAAAGGTGGAGGATGACTTTATGAAAAAGGCACCGACCGATCCGAAGGATGCACTGCGCTTTATTGAGGAAGTGCCGTATTGGACGGCAAAAAAGCACGGAAAAAAATATCGGCTGATGTATCAGATCTACACGCTTCCGAAATATATGGAGCATGGCAAGAAGTTTTTTGAGGGCGTGAACGAGCGATATACCGAATATGCCAAACAGCTGGAGCCCAAAATCGGGATCCCCTATACCACCATCACACCGCTGATTTTTATTTTTGTCCGTGCGTGTGTACACTACGCGATGTTTGAGGATGAATATTATCTGAAAGCCCAGATGGAGGTCTTAAAGCAGGGGGTTGCCCTGTTTGCGGACAAATACCGCTCACAATACTTAAATGGAGGGAACGCGAAATGAAAAAACAAATTCTCAGCATGCTGATGATTTTGTGTGTGGTGATGAGCCTTGTGCCGGCAACGGTGTTTGCGGCAGACGGGGATACGGACATCACCGAGGTCGAAATTGAAGGCGTTTCAAACGAATTGTGGTCATATAGGGATATGACGTTTGCATCGGTCGGAGAGGGTGCAAACTATACCATTACAGAGCAAAAATGGTATTCGTCAAGCGAGACATCGATCACACCCGACAGCGAAAACCTTAAACCGAAAGCAGGCAAGGAGTATACTTTTTCTATTACGCTAAAAGCCGATGACGGCTATGTTTTTCCGATAAAAAGCGAAAGCAGCGTTTTTTACGACGGCACTTTTAAGCTTAACGGAGTTGAATACAGCGATGGGGTAATTACGGTCGCCTCGGGCGGGAAAACGCTCACAGTTATCCTGTTCCTATTAACAAAAGTTAAGGGCGTCACCATGCAGAACGCAAGCGTCGGCACGGAGAGCGAGCTTACGGATGCACTTAAAAACCCGGACGTGGAAAGCATCACGCTGAAAAATGACATCGAGATTACCGCCACGCTGAATATCACCCGCACCGTCACACTGGACATTTACGGCTATATGCTGGAAATGACCGGCAGCGGCAGTGTTATCAAGGTCGAGGGCGGCGGACATCTGACCATCATCGACAGCGATCCCGACGCGGCACATAAATTCACTCCCAACGCCGACGGCCTGTGGGCACTGGATGAGACCAACGGAACAAAGACCGTCAAGGGCGGCGTTATCTATGGCGGCAAGGGCAGCAGCATCGGGATATCTGTTTATGGCGGCGGCGTGTACGTGGAGGGCGGCGGTACGTTCACCGTGAACGGC
>CAKRPM010000287.1 GCA_934378025.1 uncultured Eubacteriales bacterium
GTGCCGACCTCTACATGGGAGAGCATTTTTACCATTGTCCCGCCGCTCGGGTACGCGCCGTGGATACCACCGGCGCCGGCGATATCTTTTTCGGTACGTTTTTAAGCAGCTTTATCAAAAGCGGACTGGACATCAACCGCCTGCCTTTTTCAAAGGCCTGCGAATTTTTGACCACGGCATGCGCCACCGCGGGGGCAAGCGTTACCCGCCGCGGCGGCATTTCCTCCATTCCGACGTTATAAAATTTTGCAGATACACCGTTTTATGCCGCACGCTTTTTGCGGTCAGACAGCTGCGGTGGAAAAAAATTGTGATGATTTTATTTTTAGAAAGGATTTTTGTAATGGGTATGAAATGCGCCGTATTTTATGAAAAAAACGTAGTAAAAATCGAAGAGCGTCCGCTGCGCCCCCTGCAATCGGACGAGGTTCTCATCCGTGTACATGCCTGCGGGATATGCGGCACGGACGAGCATATCTTTCAAGGGGATGAGGGTGCCGCCAAAACGCCCCGCGGCACGGTTTTGGGGCATGAATTTGCCGGTGAAATTGCACAAATCGGCTCCGCGGTCACCGCTTTTTCCAAAGGCGACCATGTTTGCGTCGATCCGAATAAGCTTTGCGGGCATTGCGATTTTTGCCGCCGCGGTGTGGGTCACTTTTGTGAACAAATGGTCGGGATCGGCACCACCGTTGACGGTGGTTTTTCCGAATACTGCATTGTGCCGACCTCTCAGGTTTATAAGGTTTCTCCCGAGCTCCCCTATGAAGCGGCCGCTATGAGCGAACCGGTATCCTGCTGTTTGCACGGGATTCGGCTGTGCAATATTAAGTGCGGAAACACCGTGGCCGTGATCGGCTGCGGCATGATCGGCCTGCTGATGCTGCAACTGGCAAAGCTGTCCGGCGCGGCGCAAATCATTGCCATTGAACCGATCGGGGAAAAACGGGCGGCGGCGCTATCCTTAGGTGCCGATCTGGCCATTGATCCCCGCACGCAAGACGTGCAAGCGGTGCTTCAGACCCATTCGATTACACAAATTGACGCTGTCATTGAATGTGTCGGCAAGCCTGAAACGCTGGAAGAGGCAATTGCCATTGCCGGCAAAAATTCCGTGGTGATGATGTTCGGCCTGACCAAGCCCCTGGATACCATTCGCGTAAAGCCCTTTGAGCTTTTTAAAAAGGAAATCACCCTGCGCTCCTCGTTTATTAACCCCTATACTTTTCCCGATGCCACGCGCCTTATTGAAAGCGGCCGCCTGGATGTTCGCTCCATGATTTATCAAACCGCTCCCTTGGAGGCGTTACCGAAGCTGCTGGCTGATCCGAAAGCGCTTTCAAAGGGCAAATATATTATTACCCTGTAAATCAAGGCGCGCTTTTTAAGCGAACCCGCCCCGGTTTCCCCCAAAAAAGCATAAAAAATCCCCTTAGAGTTCAGCGGTTGCTTCTCTAAGGGGATTTTATGATGTTTCTTATTCGGCAAATGCCTCTGCCGCTCGCACAGCGCGCGACCAACCGTTTAAAAGCTGTTCTCGCTTTTCCGACGATATTGCGGGGTGATACGAGCTGTCAAAAACACATTCCGCCTTCAACTGCTCGACGGTAAACAGACCGATGGTGAGTCCGGCCATCATGGCCACGCCTCTGGCC
>CAKRPM010000288.1 GCA_934378025.1 uncultured Eubacteriales bacterium
CTTTTGTTTTCTCTTCTTGTCTTGACCATAAAAAATATGCACCTCCAAAAGTGTCTAACTTTTGGGGTGCATATCAGTTCGCATTATTCGGGGCGATTTGTTTTACTTTTGTTTTTCACGTTCCGATAAATAAAAATCAGAATAGAGCACATGGTTTAGATAATCGCCGTCCTGACCTTTTGCCGCTTTTCCGGCAAGCAAACATGCCGTATTATATAAAGCACCGTAGTTCGGCGCAGTCGACAGGTTCACCGGTATAATATCTTTTCCGCAAAGCATGGCAAAGTTTTTGTGCTTATAAGCGGCGCAAATAATTGCAATGTCACTTTCCCTCAACTGATCCAAAAATTCAAAGAGTCCCGCATTTTCGGCCTGCACGCAGCTCATCGTACCCTGCCGCTTTTTTAACAATTCTGATAAATCGTTACATTTCATAAGGCGCGGACCGCGTTCGCACTTTAAAACACGCAATATCGCCGCCGACGGTTGGCGGGCAAAACAGCCATCATAAAACTGATCGATATTCCCCAGCCCCATGGCAAACCATTGCGTTGACAAAACAATTTCAGAAAGTTTTATCCAAAAAATCCGATATTTTTTCATTTCCCGTTCTGACTTTTTCCCATAATAAAAATAAAATCCCAAGCGCAACTCGGCGTTTGGGATTTTTGCATTCGGCTTGAAGCACTGTGGTGAAAAAAACGCCGAACCTAAACGGTTCGGCGTTTGCTGGTGCGGGTAAGAGGACTTGAACCTCCATGACCTTGCGATCATTAGAACCTGAATCTAACGCGTCTGCCAATTCCGCCATACCCGCATGTGGTGCAGACGACGGGACTTGAACCCGAACCCCATTGCTGGGACTACCCCCTCAAAGTAGCGTGTATGCCAATTTCACCACGTCTGCCTATATGCCTCACGCCTTAAGCGCTTAATTATTATAGCAACAAATACATTAAAAGTCAAGCAGAATTTACAGAAACTTTGAAGAATTTTTCAGGGGGTAAATATTCGGGTCGCAGCCTTTGAAAATGTCTTTAATTTAAGATATAAACATTCATGGTTCTTCTGCCGAATGTGTTACATTCGCTCTTGGTGGGCATAAACAAATCCACACGTTTTCCCTTAATTGCACCGCCGGTATCCCCCGCCACGCAATAGCCGTATACATATTTGCCGTCCGGAGAGGCAATATACATTTTTGTGCCGAGCGGAATAACACTCGGGTCCACTGCCACAGTTCCGCGGTACGGTGTTTTGCCGAGGCAAGTGATTTGACCGCCGTCGCACTCATAGGAATATGCCGTGGCGTTTACGCTGATCACCTTCGCATAATGCTCGGGCGCTGCGGCGCTTGCCGAGGCGGTGAAGGTTGCCGCGGTTTGTTTGGTGCCGACCACACGAACCCGATCAACGGCATTCTCAATAATTTTGTTTTCTATTTCGGTTTTTTCTACCTGTTTGCCGTTCTCATAGCGAACTTTATAAGTGAGCTGACGAGTGCCGTTTTTGCCCTCCTGCTCGATTTTTGTTTTTCCAAGTTGTAAGTCAGCGCTTTTCTTTTCAATCGTTTTATAAGAAATTTCCTGCGTTTCCGTCACAACACGCTCGCAGCCCAGCGTAACC
>CAKRPM010000289.1 GCA_934378025.1 uncultured Eubacteriales bacterium
CGCACTGCGCGAGGTTTCCGCCGCGCGCAAGGAAGTGCCCGGCCGCCGCGGCTATCCCGGGTATATGTATACCGATCTTGCCTCCATTTATGAGCGGGCGGGTCGAAAACGCGGCGTACCCGGCAGTATCACCATGATCCCCATTCTGACCATGCCGGAGGATGACAAAACGCATCCGATTCCGGATTTGACCGGATATATCACCGAGGGGCAGATTATTTTGTCCCGCGAGCTGTATCATAAGGGCATCACGCCGCCCATCGATGTGCTACCCTCGCTTTCCCGTCTGAAAGATAAGGGCATCGGCGCGGGCAAAACGCGAGAGGATCACGCCGATACCATGAATCAGCTGTTTTCGGCCTATGCCCGCGGCAAGGACGCCAAGGAGCTGATGGTAATTTTGGGTGAGTCGGCGCTGACCGATATTGATAAGCTGTATGCAAAGTTTGCCGACGCTTTTGAAAAGGAATATGTTTCGCAAGGCTACGAGAACAATCGGAGCATTGAGCAGACGTTGGAGATCGGCTGGAAGCTGCTGCGCATTTTGCCTCGCTCGGAGCTGAAAAGAATTAACGATCGCTTCTTAGATCAGTATTATGAAGGATAGGCGACGGATATGGCGGTTATGAATGTAAATCCGACGCGCATGGAGCTGACCAATTTGAAGAAAAAGCTTGCCACGGCGACGCGCGGACATAAACTTTTAAAAGATAAGCGCGATGAGCTGATGCGTCAGTTTTTGGATTTGGTACGGGAAAATCAGCAGCTGCGCGCCGAGGTGGAAAAAGCACTGCAAAGTGCCGCTACGCACATGGCGGTGGCCGGATCCGTAATGCAAAAGGAACAGCTGGAAGTGGCTTTGCTGCTGCCCAAACAACAGCTTTCTTTGAATGTGGAAACCAAGAACGTTATGAGCGTTATGATCCCTTCCTTTGATGCACAGTTCAAAACGGCGGGTCAGGGAGATGTTTACCCCTACGGCTTTGCAACGACCTCGGGGGATTTGGATGACGCGGTGCAGGCGCTGAGCGATGTTTTTCCGAAGATGATCCGATTGGCGGAGGTGGAAAAGTCCTGCCGCTTAATGGCGGATGAAATCGAAAAAACGCGGCGGCGCGTCAATGCGCTGGAGCATGTGATGATCCCGCGGTATCAGCAAACCATACGCTACATTACCATGAAATTGGACGAAAATGAGCGTTCCACCACCTCAAGACTGATGAAAGTGAAGGATATGATGTTGGAGCAGGCGCACCACTATCAGGAGCATGCGGACTAAAAGAATAAAGCGCAGACTGTCGAAAAAGTCGGTCAACCGCAAGCAAAGAGAAAATCATTCTATTTTTAAGCGGGAAGATTAAAAAGTATTTTTTGCTTTATAGTTTTTCTTAAAAAACAAAAAGCGGCACCGGAAAGCGCCCGAAATCATCGAGATTTCGGGCGCTTTTGCTTACTTTTGCCGAACATGGACTCTTCCGTATGCACATACGCCGACAAGTCCATGTTCGGCAAATTTACCTTCCTTTTTCGCAGTCTGCCGGTATGTCGAAAAAGTCGGTCAACCGCAAGCAAAGAGAAAATCATTCTATTTTTAAGCGGGAAGATTAAAAAGTATTTTTT
>CAKRPM010000290.1 GCA_934378025.1 uncultured Eubacteriales bacterium
GTGCTGGATGTAATGTTGCCGGATATTGACGGCTTTGAAATTTTGCGTCGAATTCGTAAAACCAAGCATTTTCCCGTCATCATGCTGACGGCCAAGACCGAGCGGCGGGATAAGCTGGCGGGACTTTCCGAGGGAGCGGACGATTATATTACCAAGCCCTTCGATCCGCTGGAATTTACCTATCGGGTGCGCGCGGCCCTTCGGCGGGCAACGGACTATAACAAAAATGATAATATGTTTTTTGATAAAGAGGGCCTGACCTTGGATTTTGAAAACCGCGTTTGTTCGCTGCTTGGCAAAGAGGTGCCGCTGACCGCTACGGAATTTAAAATTTTGTGGACGCTGTGCTGTCATGCGGGACAAACGCTTAGCCCCGAGGAAATTTATGAGGCGGTATGGCATCAGCCGTATCTCGGCAGCGGCAACACCGTTATGGTGCATATTCGCCGCATCCGCGAAAAACTGGGCGAAAACGTCGGACGCCCGAAATATATTAAAACTGTGTGGGGAGTGGGATATACTGTTGAAAAATCATAAAATCGGACTTCGGCAGTATGCGGCCGTGTTGATGCTGCTGGTCATTTTAGTGTTCAGTGCGCTGTTTTGGATTGTCGGAAATTTGGGCGGCCGGCTGTTTAAAGCGGTGTGTGATATGTTGGGGTTTTATCCGTTTTATTGGGATATGGGCGTATGGCTTGTCCTGTACGTTTTTGCACTGTTGATCGTCATTTTGCTGACGGCGGCGTATATCGGCGGCTGGGCGGAAAAATGCTATCAAGGCGTTTGCGCCGTGATGGCGCATGAAACGCCGCCCAAATATCCGCATGCGCTGGCGCGCTTTTCCGATCGCTTGGCTGATTTAAAACGCAACGCAGTTTTTCAAGAACAGACCTATAAAATGGCCGAACAACGAAAAAACGATATGATCATGTATTTGGCGCATGATTTGAAAACGCCGTTAACCTCTGTCATCGGATACCTGAGCCTTTTGGAAGAGGGCACCGATTTGCCGCCGGAAACACGGCAAAAGTATACCCGTATTACGTTGGAAAAAGCCGATCGGCTGGAGCTGCTGATTGATGAGTTTTTTGACATCACGCGCTTTAATCTGCAAAATATCGAGCTTTGCAAAAGCCGCATTGATTTGCAGCTGTTTTTGGAGCAGACGGCGCAGGAGTTTTACCCTCTGTTTGCGGAGAAAAACATGCGCTTTTCCTTCTCCTGCCCGCAGAAAATCGTAATGTTCGGCGACGCGGATAAGTTGGGGCGTGTATTTGATAATTTGCTGAAAAATGCAGCCTCTTACGGAGAGGCGGACAGCACGGTGTCGGTGACGGCCGAGCAGCGGGAGAAACGGGTGCAGATTACCTTTACCAGTCATGGGGAGGAAATTCCGCCCGAAAAGCTGGAACGCATTTTTGAAAAATTTTTCCGCTTGGACAGCGCACGCTCGGGCACTACCGGCGGAGCGGGACTGGGGCTGGCCATTGCCAAAAAAATCGTCGAGCAGCACGGCGGCACCCTCACGGCACAAAGTGAAAAAGGCACCACCCGTTTTGTGGTTACGCTGCCGACGGCTCAGTGATACTTTTAAAATATTCTTTTGGGC
>CAKRPM010000291.1 GCA_934378025.1 uncultured Eubacteriales bacterium
GCCGTGCCCGCACCTTCATTTGGAACGACCGCCGGTGAATGGAGCGTTTTGGCGCTTGCTCGCGGCGGATACTATGCCACGGACGATTCTTATTTTACCGATTATTACAACCGTATTACCGAGACGGTCAACACCACGGCCGCCTCCGTCAATTTAAACGGTGCGCTGCACAAAATTAAATCGACGGAAAATTCACGGTTGATTTTGGCGCTTTCTGCCATCGGAAAAGATGCAAGAAGCATCGGAAACTACAATTTAGTGGCACCTTTTGAAGACTTTTCCTGGATTAAAAAACAAGGGATCAACGGGCCGGTTTTCGCTTTGATCGCGCTGGACAGCCACGACTATCCCACGACAGACACCACCATTCGGACGCAGTGCATTGATTATTTGCTTTCCAAGCAGCTCTCCGACGGCGGCTGGGCATTGTCCGGCAGCTCCGCCGATCCGGACATGACCGCCATGACCCTTCAGGCGCTGGCTCCGTATACCGCAACCGAAACGGTTGCCGAAGCTTGTGAAAAAGGCTTTGCCGCACTTTCCGCACTGCAAAAAGAGACCGGCGGCTTTGCTTCCTGGGGATCGGTCAACTGTGAAAGCATTGCACAGGTCATTGTTGCCTGTACCGCACATCAAATCGACCCCAATACGGATGCCCGCTTTGTGAAAAACGGACGTTCCGCCGTAGACGCACTTTTGGATTTTTACGACGCTGACAAAAAGGCGTTTCACCATGTAGCAGATGATAATACCAATGCCATGGCGACCGATCAGGCCGCTTATGCACTGGTGGCGCATCACCGATTTTTAACCGGTAAAAACGCCTTGTATCGAATGAATGACGCTTTTCAGGGCGGCGAAAACGAGTCGCTGACCGCCACGCTTTCCCTGCCCGCCAAGCTGGACAATTCTCTCGGCGCCACAGGGCGTATTGCCATTAACATCAATCGCTGGAACAATGACGGAAACTACAAACTCATTGACTGTATCCTCAGTATTCCCGACGCACTGACCGTCACGGCAGTGACCCCCTCCGAGTTGATGGAAGGCGGCGCCGTGCAATATTATATGGAAGAGGCTACCGGGAAATTGCGTCTGGCATACTTTGACGCGCAAAGCAACACCTCGCTGCGTGTAAAAGGCGATCAATTCCCCGCCGCATTGTTTTATATCGATTTTGCCGTGAAGGAAGTCGGCCAGACGGGTTCGAAACTGCCGATTGTCATAGACGGTATGTCCGTGAAGCTTCGCTCGGACGCGGAAGACGCGACTTCCATGATTGTTGTAAACACCGACAACGCTCAGGGCAGCATGCTGCTGGTCGATAAGATTTCCTTCAGCGCCGTGTGCCTCTATCAAGGCGACGGCATCGATCTGATTCCCGCCGATAAAAAAGCGGTGGCGGTTTTTGCGACCGCCTTGGAAGAGAGCGTCAATTTGACCTATCAAAAAGACAACCAAAACATCGCATTTCTGTACAATGAGGCCATCAGCCAACAAGCCGGACAAAAATGCTATGTTGCCATTGTTCCCGCAGAAATTCCCACGCAAAACTTCTCCGTGGTCGAGAATTTTGCCA
>CAKRPM010000292.1 GCA_934378025.1 uncultured Eubacteriales bacterium
GGCTGACGTTGAAACCGCCGCCTTTTCTTTTTCGGAGGCATAGCTCAGCTGGTTAGAGCGTTCGCTTCACATGCGAAAGGTCGCGGGTTCGAGTCCCTCTGTCTCCACCATAGCCCCAAAGGCATACGTCTTTGGGGCTTTACTTATAACTTTTTCAAAATTGTCATAAAATACCGGAGGAAAGAAAAATGTGGGAAAGGCATTTGTGCTTATCATTAAACAGTGATTTCGGAATATCGGAAGAGGAACAAATAAAATTATTGAAAAAAGTCGGTTTTGACGGATTTTTTTCCGATTGGTCGGAAAAGAAGGATATTGCCGCGCTGCGGCGCATTGCGGATGAAAACGGCATGATTTATCAATCTATTCACGCTCCGTTTCAACATATTGATCGAATGTGGCAGAATGATGGCAGCGCCGAAACGGTAATAAAAGAGCTTTACCATTGCATTGACGATTGCAGCGAAAATGATATTCCCATCATGGTTTGCCATGCTTTTATCGGGTTTCATGATCATTCACCGTCCGATATCGGCATTGAAAATTTTCGAAAAGTGATCAATTACGCGGATAAAAAAGGGGTAAACATTGCTTTTGAAAATACCGAAGGGGAAGAATACCTTGCCGCGCTGATGAATGAATTTTCAAAATGTGAAAATGTGGGCTTTTGCTGGGACACCGGACACGAAATGTGCTACAATCACTCGCAAAATATGATGGAACGGTACGGTAATAAGATTTTGTGCACTCATTTAAATGACAATCTCGGTATCAGCGATTACCTGGGACGCACCATTTGGACAGATGATTTGCACCTGTTGCCGTTTGACGGAATTGCAAACTGGCAATGGATTGTCGATCAACTGAAAAAATATGATTTTACCGATATGCTGACCTTTGAATTAAAGCGAGCCTCCAAACCCGATCGTTTGGAGAACAAACCGTATGAAGATATGCCGATCGAACAGTATATTACCGAAGCCTATAAACGTGCCTGTAAAGTTGCCGCACTCTTTTAAAGAACATTAAACATAGCCAAGCTACGGTGCAGCATCCGAAAAAAAGGAGGCTGCACCGTACTTCATTTTTTGAAAGCAACGATCACCAACCCTTTACCGTTTCTTAACCGAATCTATGTTATAATAATTTCTGCCATTAGGAGAACTCAGAAATGAAAAAGAAAAGAATTTTAAAAAATATGATCATTGTTCTGGTTACTTTGACCGCCGCCTGCGCACTAAGCTTTTTGTTCGAGCGGCTCGGAGTAGTGGAACACATCACAACCATTTTTGTTTTTGCTGTTTTTATCGTATCTCTTTTCACTGATGGTTACTTCTACGGAATTCTATCTGCCGTGGTCAGTACAATTGCCATCAATTTTATTTTTACATATCCGTTTTTGGCATTCGACTTTATAACTACGGTTAATATTATTTCGGCAATTATTATGTTGGCGATCGCTGTTAATACCGGTATGCTGACGACAAAGATTAAAACTTATGAAGAAACAAAGGCAGAAAGCGAGCGGGAAAAAATGCGTGCCAATCTACTGCGTGCTGTTTCACACGATCTGCGC
>CAKRPM010000293.1 GCA_934378025.1 uncultured Eubacteriales bacterium
CCGCTGTACACCGCGGGCAGCGTACCGACCACTGTAATGGGCTCGCCTGCGTCAACGCTCATGACATTGTACCCGGTTTCGGCATTGCTGTAAATCACGTCCTCGACAATGCCCTCAATTTCGTCCTCTCCGACAAACATCCGCGCAGCCCCTTCCGCATAAAAGATAGAATAGCAAAGATTCTTCTTTACTATTCTATCATATTACTTATTCATTTTCAATCAGATAAACGGTAGAATTTTCCGAGCAGTACTGCCGTACTTTTTTATATGTATCCTCGTCCATGCCGCAATCATGAATAAAAACAAATGTCGTCAAATTTTTAAAGGAAATGCGCTGTGCCATCACCGTCAATGAACTGAGCAAAAAGTCCACATGCGGTTCATGTCCTGCCAGGTCCACCTCAATTCTTATATCCTGCAGGGAGTCATTGCCGCGCATGGAAACACTTTCCATAATGCACATTAAAAATTCCATCAACCCGATGATTGCAAAAAAAGATACCAATACCAGCAGAATTGTCCATAACATGAAAAATCACCTCGGTACAGTATATGTGCCCGAGGTGATTTTGTTGCGGATTTTAATGGGTTTTAAAAGACGCGGCATACGCGGCGATTTGCTCAGCCAAACTTGTATCCTCCCAAGGAACATTCAAATCCTCGCGTCCCATGTGGCCATAGGCGGCCAGTTGCTGATAAATCGGACGGCGAAGTTGAAATTTATCAATAATCGCCATGGGGCGAAGATCGAAGAATTTTTGAATGACTGCGTCAATAACCTCCATGGGAACGGTGTGGGTGCCAAACGTTTCCGCGCTGACGGAAAGCGGCGTGGCCACGCCGATCGCATACGACAGTTCAATTTCACATTTTTTGGCCAGTCCCGCTTTGACAATATTTTTTGCCACATATCTGGCAGCATAGGCTGCGCTGCGGTCAACCTTAGTAGGATCTTTTCCACTGAAAGCGCCGCCGCCGTGACGACCGTATCCGCCGTAGGAATCCACAATGATTTTCCGACCTGTCAGCCCGCTGTCACCCTGCGGTCCGCCGACGACAAAACGGCCGGTCGGATTGATAAATATTTTGGTATGCTCGTCCAAAAGGTGCGCCGGAAGGATCGGCCGAATCACATGATCGACAATATCTTTGCGAATTTGATCCAAGGAAACCTTTTCATCATGCTGGGTAGATACCACCAACGCCTCCAACCGCTTTACACGATCGTCTTCATATTCAACCGTCACCTGCGTTTTGCCATCCGGCCGCAAATAAGGCAGCGTACCGTTTTTACGAACGGCTGTCAGCTGTTTTGACAGTTGGTGCGCATATTGAATGGCGGTCGGCATAAGCTCCGGCGTTTCATCACAGGCGTAGCCGAACATCATGCCCTGATCCCCCGCCCCGATGCTGTATGCGGCATCCGAAGCGCCGTTTTTGGCCTCTTCAGCCTGATCAACACCCATGGCGATATCCGGGCTCTGTTGATCCAACGTCACCATAACGCCGCAAGTATCGCAGTCAAATCCGTACTTTGCACGGTCATATC
>CAKRPM010000294.1 GCA_934378025.1 uncultured Eubacteriales bacterium
GATCCGCATTTGGGCACTTGCTCGGAACTCAGCGTTATTGAAAATATGGCGTTGGCGGATAACAAAAATAAACCGTTCGGACTGCGCCCGGGCGTTAATAAACAGCGCATATCCTATTATCGGGAGCTGTTGGAAAGCTGTCACATGGGGCTTGAAAACCGCATGAATGTAAAGGTGGGAAATCTCAGCGGCGGTCAACGGCAGGCACTGGCCCTGATTATTGCCAATATGTGTGATATTGATTTGCTGATTTTAGATGAACATACCGCGGCTTTGGATCCGAAATCCTCCGAAACCATCATGGCGCTTACGGATCAGCTGGTGCAAAAGAATCATCTGACTACGCTAATGGTGACGCACAATTTGCGGTTTGCCCTGGAATACGGCAATCGTCTGGTTATGATGCATGAAGGAAAAGTTGTCCTGGATCTGGATGCCGAGCAGAAAAAGAAAGCGCAGCTGGATGACCTTTTGAAAGTTTTCAATGAAATCAGTATTGAATGCGGCAATTAAATAAAATGTTTGCAAATACCGTTTTTTGTGCTATAATGACTGTAGGATTATAAAATGACCGGAGGTTTTCATGGCAAACGGAGCTTTTTTTAAAACAGCATTTAAAGGATATAATCGCAATGAGGTTGTTGAATATATTTCAGGGCTCAATCGTCAAATGCGCGATTTGCAGACGCAGCTTGAACAAAAGGACGCACAGATCAGCCGTCTTCAAGAGGATCTTGAAGCACTTCGGCAGGTCGAACAAAAGCCGAGTGACGACGAGATTGAACAAATTCGTCAAGAGGCTGTCTCGCAAACGGCACAGGAGTATGAGCAGAAAATTGACGCCTTGCGGGAAGAATTGGAGCAACTGAAAAAAGGAACCGATTATGTTGCGGTGCTGGAAAAAAAGGCGATGGAGTATGAGCAGTATAAGGATTCGCTGACCGAACTGATGATTCAGGCACGCAAAAGCGCGGATGATCTTATTAAGGACGCTAAGCGTGAAGCGGATGAAATCCGCGCCAGAGCACAAACGCAATTCGGAGAATTCAGCGCCGGATTCGGGGCGTTAAAAGAAAACATCGGCGCCACCAAAAATGATATTCAACGGAACTTGGACGATGCGGCGGCGGCCCTGAATGTTTTTGATTTACGCCTTTCCATGATTCAAAAGAATATCGATGAAGCCGGCATGGCGTTTGCCGAAAAGAAGACTGAAGAAAATATTCCGCAGGAATAATAAATGAAAAATCCGCAGTTTATGCGGATTTTTTGTTTAAAAACCTCTTGCAATTTCATAATATATATGATATAATCCCATTTTGTAAAATACACACGTATGCCCATGACCCGTAGTTTCTGTTTCGGCAGTGGCGGCGACCGACCGAGCATACGGAGGTATAAAACTTAAAGGAGGACATTAAAATGTCGGTAATTTCAATGAAACAACTTTTAGAAGCAGGCGTCCATTTCGGACATCAGACGAGAAGATGGAACCCCAAAATGGCGGAATACATCTTCACGGAGAGAAACGGTATTTATAT
>CAKRPM010000295.1 GCA_934378025.1 uncultured Eubacteriales bacterium
ATACTTTGCAACATCATGGTTTTGAAGATGACGGTAGGTTTCCCGCGCATTATGATCGAGTTTCACACGGGTTTCTTTCCCAAATCCGATGCTGCCGCCTCCGACTCTCTTTTCGACAATCTTGGAAATGCCGTCAAACGATCCGCCGCAGATAAACAGAATATTCTTGGTATCAATCTGAATAAAATCCTGACCCGGGTGTTTTCTGCCGCCTTTGGGCGGCACATTGGAGATCGTACCCTCCAAAATTTTCAGCAACGCCTGCTGTACGCCCTCGCCGCTTACATCGCGCGTAATGGAGGTGTTTTCGCTTTTTCGGGCAATTTTGTCAATTTCATCAATATATATGATTCCGTTTTGCGCGCGTTCAATATCAAAATCGGCATTCTGAATCAGCTTCAGCAAAATGTTTTCAACATCCTCGCCGACATAGCCGGCCTCTGTCAGCGTTGTGGCGTCTGCAATGGCAAAAGGAACATCCAAAATTTTGGCTAAAGTAGACGCCAGATAAGTTTTACCGCTGCCGGTCGGACCCACCAAAAGAATATTACTCTTTTGGATTTCAACGCCGTCGCTCTGATCATCACCGTGTAAAATTCGTTTATAGTGGTTATACACTGCCACGCTGAGTGCGATCTTGGCATTTTCCTGTCCGATCACATATTCATCAAGAATTGCTTTGATTTTTTTCGGTTCTAATAATTTAAGTTTTTGCCGTTGTGCTTCCGCCGCGTTTTCCCGCTGTGCTTCCAGCACTTCTGTCAAAGCCTCGTAGCACGCCATAATGCAATCATCGCAAATATACGCGTCGTTGCCGGCAAACATCCGCTGATGCGGCGCTTGCTCTTTACCGCAAAAATTGCATTTGGGAATTTTGAAATCTTTAAAATCTTCCATAGTTACGGCCATTCCTTTCCGCCACTCTACAAGGCACAAATGACCAGTGGAAGAGGTGGTCATAAAATGCCAAGTTTTTCGGTGGCTCTATCGTTAGCCGCCAAAAAACGGCGCATAAAATCTTTAACATTCGAAAGAGCAATCTTTCGAACTTCACTCTACAAAAATCCGGCGCAGAAATTGCGCCGGATTTTGCTTAGTTTCTCTTCTCGATGACCTGATCAATCAAGCCATATTCTTTCGCACGGCGAGCGCTCATAAAATTATCACGCTCCGTATCACGCTCAATAACCTCTAAAGGTTGACCGGTCGCCTCCGAAAGCATTTGATTCAGATTCTTGCGAATTTGAATAATGTGCTCAGCATGGATTTGAACATCCGTTGCCTGCCCTTGTGCCCCGCCGAGCGGCTGGTGAATCATAATTTCACTGTTGGGCAGTGCAAATCGTTTTCCCTTTGTTCCGGCAGAAAGCAAAAATGCTCCCATACTGGCGGCCATACCGATACAAATTGTAGATACATCGCATTTGATATATTTCATTGTATCATAAATTGCAAGGCCTGCACTCACCGAACCGCCGGGACTGTTGATATAGAATTGGATATCCTTATCGGGATCTTGCGCTTCCAAATAAAGCAGCTG
>CAKRPM010000296.1 GCA_934378025.1 uncultured Eubacteriales bacterium
ATCCGCTTGTACTCGTAACTGTATTTCATATAGCTGTACCCCCAATACCGGGTGTCCAGTATTGGGGGTACATATCAGCTTTGGTGGTTTTTTGGTGAGGAATTTTTGACTGCGTCTCACCGATATATTGACTGCGAAATTATTGAAAATTATTGACTATGCCGTTTCTTTACATTATAATATATATGTATTTTTGCGCCATGTGCAAGGCGGCTGTCTGTTTTGAGTTTTACAGCGTCGTTAGAAAAGGAGATATTTGTGGATAATACAATCGTTTCAAAAGCGGAAAATGCTGTTGATACTTATACCGAAAAAGAACTGTACATATCCTACAACAGTATCTATAACCGCTTTTTTAAAAGAGTTTTTGATTTTCTGATTGCGGCGGTTTTTTTGGTCGTTTTATCACCGGTATTACTTTTAATCGGCGCGGCGATTGCCATTGAATCCGGATTTCCGGTTTTGTATCGGCCGTTGCGGGGCGGATATAGGAATAAGCCCTTTCATATTTGCAAGTTTCGTACAATGGTTAAAGACGCCGACAAAATCGGCGGAGGAACCACGGCGTTAAATGACAAACGCATTACAAAAGTGGGCGCCGTCCTTCGGAAAACAAAGGCGGACGAGATTCCGCAGCTGTTAAATGTACTGATCGGAACGATGGCGTTTATCGGTCCTCGGCCGGAATTGATCAAATATACCGATGCCTATGAAGGCGTTTATAAAAATATCTTAAACGTGCGCCCCGGAATTACCGATTACAGCTCGGTTACTTTTATAAATTTGGATGAAATTGTCGGGGCTGAAAATGCGGATGAAATGTATGAACGGTATGTGCTGGAAAAGAAAAACAAGTTGCGTCTTAAATATGTCGCCGACGTTTCTTTTAAAACCGATGTGAAACTTTTTGCCGTTACGGTTTTTTCTGTGATAAAAAAAGCCTTTCGCTTTTTGTTTCGGAAAGGAAAATGATATGGAATATATAACACTGAAAAATTCTGAGCTCACCGTTTCACGCCTGTGTATGGGCGGTTGCCCAATGGGGGAATACGGCTGGGGAACCGTCGAGAAAAAAGATCTTTTTGATGCGGTGGACGCAGCAGTGGATCACGGTATTACATTTTTTGATACAGCGGATACATACGGCCTCGGCAAATCGGAAGAAAATTTGGGAAAAGCGCTTGGAGAAAAACGCAATCAAGTAATCATAGCTTCCAAATTCGGCGTTCGGGTGGAAAACGGACATACTTTTTATGACAATTCTCCCCAATGGATCGAAACAGCCGTGGAGAGCAGCTTAAAAAGATTACATACAGATTATATTGATCTTTATCAGATACATTATTTGGATGGAAAGACACCGATCGGTGAGGTTGTAGCCGCTTTGGAGGCTCTTAAAAAGAAGGGCTACATCCGTTATTACGGTTTGTCCAACGTTCATGCGCAGGATTTGGATCAGCTGAAAGAGTTTGCCGGGAAATTTGTCAGCATGCAGGATGAATATTCCTTGGCATGCCGTAAAAA
>CAKRPM010000297.1 GCA_934378025.1 uncultured Eubacteriales bacterium
GTGCAGGGCGTTTTAAATATATGCGGCCATTGTATCATAAAATTGCCGCGTTTTCAAGAGCCAAGGGTGCAAAAGAAAAAAACCGGCCCCGTCCAAGTCACGGTAACAATTGTGCTTGGACGGGACCGATTTTTTTAATAGTTTTTTCGGGAAATCGGGGAGGAAATGCCGAAAAGAATAGGGGTTTGCGTTGATTTTAGGAGAATTTTCGCCGAATATCAGAGAATACTGTACAGCATCTCGCCGTAGGTCGGCAAATCCCAATATTTCTTTGCGACCAGCCCTTCCAGCTCGTCCACAACGGCTCTTGTGTCGTTCATGGCAACAAAAACCGTGTCGCAGCAGAAGCGGGCAGCCTCTTTGACATCCTCGATTTTTTCACTGTCCGCCGCGGCTTTTTCAAGCGCGTCAAGCTTTTCATCCAGCTTGCCGCTGAGGGCGGAAAGTTTTTTCAGCAATGCCTGCTCCGGACCGGCCAGCCCCAACTCTTTTTTACCGACGGCCAGTTTGGTCAGACTGCTCTCATACGCATAAACACACGGCGCCACATGCTTTTTGATCATATCGATCATGGTCAACGCCTCGATGTGAATGGTCTTGGCGTAGGTTTCCAGCATGATTTCGGTACGGGAAGCCACCTCGGTCTTGGTAAAGACGTGATGCTTTCTGAACAGCTCCACATTCTTTTTGTCCGCAAAATGGGGGACGGCGTCCGGCGTGGAACGGTAGTTGAGCAGGCCCCGTTTTTCGGCTTCTTTTTGCCATGCTTCGGAATATCCGTCGCCGTTGAAGATGATCCGCTTATGCGCTTTGATGTTATCGGTAATCAGCTTTTTGACGGCGGCATTAAAGTCATCCGCTTTTTCAAGGGTGTCGGCAAATTGCTCCAACTCCTCGGCCACAATGGTGTTTAAGATGATGTTGGGACCCGCGATGGATTGCGAGGAGCCCAGCGAACGGAATTCAAATTTATTGCCGGTGAAGGCAAAGGGGGAGGTGCGGTTGCGGTCGGTCGTATCTCTCGGGAAGTGCGGCAATACCGTTGAACCGATATCCATCTCGACTTTTTCGGTCCCTTTGTATACTACGCCGCTTTCCAGCGCTTCCAAAATCGCCTCCAGCTCGTCGCCGATGAACATGGAGATGATGGCGGGCGGCGCTTCATTGGCACCTAAACGATGGTCGTTGCCGGCAGAGGCAACGCTGATCCGCATCAAATCCTGATATTCGTCCACCGCCTTGATGACGGCCAGTAAAAATACCAAAAACTGTGCGTTCTCATACGGCGTATCGCCCGGTTCCAAAAGGTTTTTGCCCGTGTTGGTGGAAATGGACCAGTTGTTGTGCTTGCCGCTGCCGTTGACGCCTTCAAAGGGTTTTTCATGCAACAGACAGGCCATGTTGTGCCGCTCGGCCACTTTTTTCATAATTTCCATGGTCAACTGGTTGTGATCGGTGGCCACGTTGGTGGTGGCAAACACCGGCGCCAGCTCGTGCTGCGCGGG